>CABIKM010000023.1 GCA_902196205.1 Candidatus Methylomirabilis lanthanidiphila
TGGGAAGACGCTGATTGCGGCCGGACTTGCGCACGCCCTGCAGACTCTGGGGGTCGATATCGGTGTGATGAAGCCGGTCGAGACCGGCTGCCCGATGCGAGATGGCCGGCTGCAGCCGCCGGATGCCTTAGCGCTGCGCGAGGCCGCAGGCTTGCGGGACGCCCTCGACCTGATCAACCCGTACCGCTTTCACGCGCCGCTGGCGCCGATGGTGGCGGCCGAGCGATTACGACGATGCATTGACGTCGAGCGGCTGCTGGAGCGATTCGGCCGTCTTGCCGATCGACACACCATGATGTTGGTGGAGGGCGCCGGCGGCCTGTTGGTGCCCATTACCGAAAAGCTGTCATTCCTCGATCTTGCAGTTCGGCTACAGCTTCCTGTGCTTGTGGTCATCGGGTCCAGGCTTGGCGCGCTGAACCACGCCAGACTGACAGTCGAGGCTGTGCTTGCTGCCGGCATCCCGGTGGCTGGAGCCATCGTCAATCGCGCGACGCCCGAACGGTCGCTCGCCAGAACGACCAATCTTGCGGCCCTCAGGCGCCTTTTGGCGATCCCGGTCCTCGGCGAGATCCCTTACCTGTCCGGCATCAGGGGACACGCGGTCTGGCGCAGTCCTGTCCTCCAACGCATCCTTGCGTCGTATCTCGGCGATCTGTTTCCGGAACTTATTAAGGAAAGCGCGCAATAGATTACACTCTTACATAACATCTCAAGCAACCTCTCCCTTTGAAAAAGGGGGATTGAGGCGGATTTTCTGATCGCTCAAATCTCCCCTCGTCCCGCTTTACGAAGGGGGGGTACAAGCTATTTTATGCTCTGAGTAATATTAGGAGGTAAACCGATGTCTATAACCCGCCGATCCGCAATCCTCGCGCTCCCATTGCTCTTGCTATTGTTCCTGACGTCGTGTGCGTCCATCAGCCAAGGACCGCGAGCCTGGAAGGACCCGTCGGGCGAGCGGGGATTGGCATCCTGGTACGGCCATCCGTATCATGGCCGCCGCACCAGCAACGGAGAGGTCTATGATATGTATCAGCTTTCGGCCGCCCACCGCGAGATCCCGCTTGGAAGCTGGGTGGAGGTGATCAATCTCACCAACGGTCGTTCCCTGACGGTCCGGGTCAACGATCGCGGACCGTTTGTAGACGGTCGGATCATTGACCTGTCGTATGCCTCGGCGATGCTGCTCGGCGTGGTGGGACCCGGTGTGGCGCCGGTCAGGGTTCGATTGACCCAGGCGCCGCTGCAGGCTCCAGGCCCAGCCCGCTATTCGGTGCAGGTGGCCTCTTTTGTCGCGGAGTCGAACGCGCTGGCGTTGAAGACGGAACTGGAGCAGAAGGTGTCAGGCGTGTACCTGATGAAGGCCGCGATCGATGGCGAGGTCTACTATCGGGTCCGGGTCGGACAGTTCGTCTCCCATGCGGAGGCCAAAACTGCCGCCGAGCGGCTGGCCTCGCTGGGCTACCGCGTCCTGATCATGGGGTTTGAAGACAGACTCTAAGGAATTCCCTCCCTCTCCATGCTCTTTCGCACTATGCTCCGGTCTTTCGCTGTTAATCTTGCTCGACTAATGGTAAATCTCATTAATATATCCGGAATGTACCTAACTGAAAAATATCTTGATGTTTGTTAAACGCTAGTGGAAAATACGTACCCGTCGATACGTGAAAAGCAGGATGATTCATTCTGTGTGAGCGGAGCGATTACGGATGGATCAAGAGGACACGCATCAGCCAATCTCTTCCCCGCGCGGCTCGACGTTGTGGGCAAGCGTTGGCACCCGCCTGTTGCTGCTCACCCTCATGGCTATTGTGCCTGCCTTAGGCCTTGCGCTCTACACGGGCTTGGAACATCGTCGAACAGCCGCCGTCCAGGCACAACAAGAAGCGCTGCGACTTGCCAGGATCGCCTCCAATGACCACGAACGATTGATAGAGGGGGCACATCAACTCCTCGTCGCCCTATCGTTGCTACCCGCGGTCCGTACACGCGATGCTCGCGCTTGCAGTGCGTTCTTTGCCGACCTTCTGAAGCAGTACACCCGGTATGCCAACTTGGGCGTCGTCGAAGCGGACGGTTATTTCTATTTTGGCGGAGGTTCGGCTCCAGGCCGACCAAAAACAGCTTAGCCAGGAGCTGTGCGTCGACGAGGCGCCACCCACGCTGATCGCCGATCCCGTCCGCCTCAAGCAGATCCTGTTGAACCTCCTCTCCAACGCCGTGAAGTTTACGCCGGACGGCGGGCGGATCACGGTCACCGCCCGGCGCGTTTCGAGTTTCGAGTCTCTGGTCTCGAGTTCCCAACCCGAAACCCGAAACCCGAAACCCGAAACGCCGAAATCTCCTGAGTTCGTAGAGATCTCGGTTGCCGACACGGGAATGGGGATCAAGCCGGACGACTTGCCGCGGCTCTTTCAGGAGTTCGTCCGTCTCGACGCGGCGATGGTGAAGCACATCCCGGGGACCGGACTCGGCCTTGCCTTGACGAAAAAACTGGTCGAGCTGCACGGGGGAGAGATCGCCGCCGCCTCGGACGGCGAAGGCCGCGGCAGCGTTTTCACTGTCCGCTTTCCCCTGGCGCCTTCTCAATAGTTTCCCAGACCTGACGCTGTCCGGACGTTACGGCATACAAGATAACGCTGATCTGATAACACTATAAAACGTATTGATATATTGATTTCAGTCTGATATAGTTGCTATAACACATTATATAACACCTATTCTTGTGGGAGTGAGATATGGATATGCGACCTGCGCAGGTATCCTCGAAGCCGTCACGGCTGCTCGTCGTCGACGACAACGCGCAGAACGCCGAACTGCTGACGGCCCTGATGGAGGCGGAGGGGTATGAGGTTGTAGTCGCCACAGACGGCCAGGCCGCACTGGACCACGTGGTTGCCGTCCCTCCGGACCTGATCCTGCTGGACGTCATGATGCCCAAGCTGGACGGCTACGCCGTCTGCCGTCGCCTGAAACAGAAAGCGGCCACCCGTCTGGTGCCGATCGTGCTGGTCACGGCCCTTGGGGCGGAAGATGCCAGAATTCGCGGGATCGAGGCGGGGGCCGACGACTTCATTACGAAGCCGTTCAGCCGGACCGAGCTAAAGGCCCGTGTCCGTTCGTTGCTCCAGCTTAAGACCTATACGGACGAGCTGGAGCACGCCGAAACCATGCTGGTGACGCTGGGCCGAACGGTCGAGGCCAAAGATCGGTATACTCAGGGCCACTGCGAGCGGCTGGCGACCTACTCGACCGCCCTGGGGAAACGGTTTGGCCTGCCGGCGGAGGATCTAATCGCGCTGGATCGAGGAAGCTCCCTGCACGACCTGGGGAAGATCGGCATCCCGGACGCGATCCTCCTGAAACCAGCGGCCCTCAGCGAGGCCGAGTGGGTGGTCATGCGCGAGCATCCGCTGATCGGCGAGCGGATCTGTCTGTCGCTCAAGTCGCTGCAGCGGGTGTTGCCGATTATCCGCCATCACCACGAACGGTGGGATGGGGGCGGCTATCCGGACGGCCTCGCGGGTCAGGCGATCCCGATCACCGCGCGGATCATGCAAATCGTCGATATCTATGATGCGCTGAGGACGGCCCGACCATACAAGCCGGCCCTCTCTATCGAAACCGCGTGCGATATCCTCCGAGAGGAGGTGGCGCGCGGTTGGCGCGACCCGGATGTCGTATACCCCTTTATCGAACTGATGGGGCGCAACGGCCGGGAGAGATCGGAGGAACGCGCGGCCTGAGACGCCTGGTTGTTGCTCCATGATGACCAATCTACGATCCGCTGTCGCGGCTCCCCCCTTTTTTGGTATCATAATTCACGACGTCAACGCTCAGAACGTTCTCCCCTCACCCCAGACCTCTCTGCCAAAAGGGGGTAGCAGGACTCATGGGACGCGACATAAGGATCTGTCCGTAGGCGAATATGTACCATATTAAGAACTGGAGTATCCGTACGCGGATGCTCCTGGCCTTCATTGCGGTCCTGACCCCGTTTGTGGGGTTCACCGGCATTGCCGCCCTTCATTACGGTAGTCTCATGCATGCCTACATGCGGACCCAGGAGGACGCGACCGTCGATCTTATGCGGACATCAGATGTCATGGCGGCCGCCGACGGGCTGATGCTGGCCGTTGAAGACTATGCAGTCGGTGAAGGTCGGCAAGAGCGACAGCGGGTCAACGGGTACCTGACACATCTGCATGAGGCCTTCAGCACGCTGAAAAAAACGCCATTTGATGGCGTCGACGAGCGACGATTGATCGACGCGTTGATGGGCCCTGTATCTCGCATGGAGGCGCTCGGACGGGAGATCCTGGTTGCGGCGCCCTTCCCAACCAATCATGAGACGACTGCCACACTCAGCGTGCTGAATCAGTTGCACGATCAAGTTGATATGACGTTGCACCGGCTTATGGAGGTCCACGTGGGTGCAATCGATGCCGCGGCGCGGCAGGTGTCCGATGTGGGCCGGCAAGTGATTGTCGTGACACTTATCACTCTGATCGTCAGCGGGTTGGGGGCCATGAGCATCGGCTTTCCGCTGGCGAACTGGCTGAGCGGGCCTATCCAGGCCATTGCGTACGGCAGTCGTCGGCTGGCTGAGGGCGACCTGTCCTATCGGGTGGAGATGAGCAGCGGGGGGGAGCTCGGGGAGGCAGCTATGGCCTTTAATGCGATGGCTGAACGATTGGAGCGGTCCGCAGTCGAAAACGCCGCGCTGTACGGCGCTGCGCGCCAACGCGCCGAACGGATTGCGGCAGTCAATCGCTTGACTAGGATCATCAGCGCCTCCCTCGATATCGGCGCCGTCTATGAGAGCTTCGCCGAAGAGTTGAAACGGTTCATCTCCTATACTCGGATAGGGATTGTGATTGCCGAAGAGTCAGGCGCGCGATTCACGCTCTTTCAGCTGGTCGGTAAACCGTTGGACGAGGTCCCGCTCGGGATGGTCTGGTCGAGGAGGCGGGACAGCGGCGTGGAGTGGGTCATGACACACAGGCGCCCGCATTTTGAATCGGATCTCGCGAAGGCGAAACGGTTTATTGAAGACGAGGCCATGGCGAAGGAGGGGATTCGCTCTACGGTTCGCCTGCCGTTGATCGTTGCGGGGCAGGTCATCGGTGTCCTTTTTTTGGACGATGTCGAGCCCGACCACTACACGGAGGCCGATCTTGACCTGCTTATTCCGCTCGGGGAGCAGTTGGCCATCGCCATTGAAAATGCGAGGCTCCACAAGGAGATGGGGCACAGGGTGGAGGAGCGAACGCGGGCGCTCAAGCAGACGCAGGCGCAGCTTATCCAGTCCGGGAAGCTGGCGGCGGTCGGGACGCTCGCGGCCGGGGTTGCCCATGAGCTGAACCAGCCCCTGATGATCATCCGTGGCTATGCCCAGGAGCTGCTTCAGGACCGCCGGATCACAGACGCGGAGATTCGTGACGATCTGTGGCGGATCGAGGCGCAGACGACCCGTATGGTGGCCATCATCAACCACCTTCGCGATTTTTCGCGCGAGTCCAAGGGGCGGCGGGAGGGTGTAGACCTGAACCGGATTGTGAGCGATGCGCTGACCTTTCTCGACCAGCAACTCAAGAGCAGAAATATCGTCGTCACTCAGGAGCTGTCCCCCGATCGTCCGCAGGTCTGGGTGGATCCGCTGCAGATCGAGCAGGTACTCCTGAACCTGATCACCAACGCGAGAGACGCCATGGAGGCGGCAGGGTTCGGGACCATCATTGTTCGGACAGAACCGGTATCCGGCGGCCGGGTCGCACTGAGCGTCACCGATATCGGGCCCGGCATCCCTGACGACATTCGGTCGAGAATCTTCGATCCCTTTTTCACGACCAAAGAGGTCGGCAAGGGGACAGGGCTGGGCCTGAGCATCTGTCATGGGATCGTCGAGGAGCATGGGGGAGCGCTCACCGTAGAAAGCCCGGTGGCCGACGGTCAGGGCGCCAGATTTACAATAGTCTTGCCCTGCGCCCGTCGGGATGATAGGAAGGATGATCAGAGATGAAGCGCGCGCGCATTCTGCTGGTCGATGACGAGCCGGAGATTCGCCGTTTGCTGTCGCGTCACCTCGGGCGGCTGGGGTACACTGTACAGGAGGCCGCGGATGGCGAGGCGGCTGCGGCGCTGGCGAAGCATGAGACTCCGGATGTCGTGATTACCGATATGGCAATGCCTCGCCTGGGCGGCCTCGGGTTGCTCGAGGCGCTGCGGAGCGTGGACCACGATCTCCCCGTCATCGTGCTCACCGGACATGGGTCGTTCGACAACGCCATCGCCGCGATGCGCAAGGGGATCCTCTTCGACTATCTGCACAAACCGCTCGAGGAATTGAGCCTGCTGGAGGTTGCGGTGGCCAGGGCGTTGGAAGTAAGGGAGTTGCGCGCCAAGGCCCGCGAGGCGGACCAGGTCGTCGCCATCCGGGAGTTGGCGGTCACCGCGAGCGATAAGATCCTGAATCCTCTGAACGTCATCAGTTTGAGCGTAGAGCGGCTCGCGCGCGAAGGGATCACAACAGAGGCGAAAGCGAAGGCGGTCTCACATATTGAGGCGGCTGTCGGGACCATCACCAAGGTCGTCCGACAGATGCGCGCGGTGGCGCGATACACGCCCCGAGAGGTCATTCCGGGGTTGTGGGAGATCGATCTCGATCGGGCCGTCGTCGACGAGTTGCGCGAGAAGAACCATGAGTCATTACCGCCAACATAAGCACCGGACACGCATATGAGAAAACGGCTTGGTGAAATCCTGATCGCGGCTAAGGTCATTCGGCTGGAGCAACTCCAACAGGTCCTGAAGCTTCAGGCCCGGATCCGGCAACTGGTGGGGCGACTGCTGATCAGCCAGGGATTGGCTACGGAGGAGCAGATCGCCCAAGCGCCTCGTCGAGTTGCATGGGGGACAAATTACGGTTGCCTCTGAGGGTCCGGGTCGTGGGAGCACCTTTACGGTGCGCCTGCCTCTCCATCCGACGGTATAACGCAAGGAAGCGACAATGACGCTGAAGGCGGTGATCTTCGATGCCGGCAACACGCTGATGCTCGTCAACTACGGCGTGGTGGTTGAGGCGTTGGGGGCTGAGGGATGGGATGTGGAGGAGGCGGCGGTACGTGAGGCCGAGTATCGCGCCAGGGTGCGCCTGGATCAGGTCCTGGCCCGCCGTCATTCGACCGAGGCGCCGGAGATCTTTCGGACATACATGCGCTTTGTCTGCGAGGAGATCGATGTGCCGTGGGACGAGGCCGCCGAGCGGGCTCTGGGCCGGATTGCCGCGTACCATCGGGTGCACAACCTCTGGGACCGGCTCAACCCGCAGGCCCAGACAGTACTCGAGATGCTGCGCGATCGCGGGCTGACGCTCGGGATGATCTCGAATTCGAACGGGTGGGTCGAACGCCTGGTGATGGAGAACGGGCTGCGCCCGTATTTTCACTTTGTGCTGGACTCGCGGCTCATTGGCGTGGAAAAGCCCGATCCCAGGATCTTTCAGATCGCGCTCGACCGGCTCGGGATCGATCCAGCCGAGGCGCTGTATATCGGCGACCTGTACTCCATCGATGTCGTGGGGTCGAGAGCGGCCGGGATGCGCGCGATTCTGCTCGATCCTGCCGGTCTATGGGACCATGTCGACTGCCCCAAGGCGCGCGACCTGTCCGAAGCCGCCGACCTGATCCTGAAGCAGATAGGGGCGGGGTTGCCCCGCCCCTGGGCAGGATAAATCCTGCCCCTACCCGAACAAGAAGCGCCGCGTGTGGGGCGCTATGGCTGCCCCGGCGGTCGCCAGATCACGTTGGAGCCTGGTCAGGTCGTCAGGCGTATCCACATCGAACCAGGGCGGAAGCACGGCCACCTGTAATCGTTGCGCTGTGGCGCGATGGAGCGTCTCATTGAGGACTGTCTGGCTGCTCCAGGGGATATCGTCGAAGAGCGCTCGGCAGGGACGCTTGAGACCGATGAGGTAATAGCCTCCGTCGTCTGTCGGGCCGAGCACCAGGTCTGTGGTCCCGCCCTGCAATTGCTTGACCGCATCAAGCAGGTAGGGCGTCGGCAGGGTCGGGCTGTCGCTATCGATCAGGATGACCGCCTGGTGGCCTCGCTCCAGGAGAATCGCTGAGAGCCGGTGAAGCCGGTCTCCGAGCGTCGAACCGGCCTGCGGAATCAGCGTAAAGCCGTCCGGCAGCAGCGCGAGCATCGACGGTCTCGCCTCAAGCGGTGTGTAGGCCAGATACGGATCGATGTCGGTGAGCCCGGCCACCTGCAGCAGCTTGTCCAACAGCAGGCATCGGTACAGGTTCGCCGCGCACTCACAACTTAACGGCGGAACGAGGCGTGTCTTAACCCGCCCCGGCTCCGGCGCCCTGGCCATTACCGCAATCGCGTATCGTCGCATAACGGAAGCCTATCGGACCCCCTCTCGCTTGTCAATCGGACGCTGTACCTGAGGCCCAGCGATTTGTAGTGTAGAAGTCCATTTCTAATTTGCAAGACAATTGATGCGTCATTATGTCGGCGGCGCGCTGTCTCCCGTGAGCTGGAGGGCGTAGTGGGCGGCGCCGAGCAGGGCCGTACGGGGATTGACTGCGGCCTTTACCTCAATCGACCGGAGCAGGTCGGCGAAACGCCCCTTGTCGGCGAAGGCACGAATGAACGTACCGTCTTGAAGCCTCGGCAAGATCTTCGGCCCGATCCCTCCCCCGATATACACCCCGCCGATGGCGAAAGCTTTTAAGGCTAGATTACCCGCCTCCGCTCCATACACAGAGCAGAAAAGGTCGAGCGCTTTTGTGCAGAGAGGGTCGTCCCCTGCCAGTCCGATCTCGGAGATGGCGGCGCTCGCGTCATCTGCCGCGATCCGAGTGCGCAGCCAGTCCGGCTCTGAGGCGAAGCCGCTGTCCCGCAGGAACCGATAGATATTGAAGAGTCCAGGTCCGGACAACACGCGCTCGTAGCTGACGTGGCCGGCCTCTCGTTGAAGATAGCGCAGGAGGTTGACCTCCAGATCGCTGCGCGGGGCAAAGTCGGTGTGGCCCCCTTCGGTGGCCATCGGGTGATGACGTGTCCCGTCCCAATAGAGGATCGCCTCTCCCAAACCCGTCCCCGCCGCGATGACGGCGATGTTCCCCGTGCGCGTAAGACCCGACTGAAGCACGCACAGATCAGTCGGCTCGATGTGGAGCATCCCGTAGGCCGTGGCCTCCAGATCGTTCAGGAGCTTCAGGTGCGGAATATGAAGGGTTTTAGCCAGGTTGCACTCATCCAGTACCCAGGGAAGGTATGTGACTTTACACCTGCCTTCGATCACCGGTCCGGCTACCCCGAAGCAGGCTGCGCGGAGCGATGTGCGAGACTCCGACCCCAGGAATCGGCTGAGGATCTCTTCGAGCGTATCGTAGTTCCGGCTGGGGAACGTCTCGTCGCGGATAGCTTGCAGCCGGTTACCGGCCGCTTCAAACAGGCCAATTACGGTCTTCGTGCCCCCAATGTCGCCAGCCAGGATCATGGTCATGATTCAGCGATCAGCATTCAGCCGTCAGCGGTCAGCGCCGCAGGGCTTGCTGGAAGGCGGTGTGCAGTGTCGCCAGGCCTGCCTCCACGTCGGAGCCGAGATGAACCCGCAATGCCCGACGATGACGCTCCGTCAAGACCTGGAAGTCGCCGCGCGCCTGTGCGGCCTTGACCATGCCGAAGCTAAACCTCTGCCCGGGGACAGGCAGGTCGATCGCGTCGTCGCAGGTGATCTGTAGGAAGACGCCCGTATTCGGTCCGCCCTTGTATGTCTGGCCGGTCGAGTGCAGGTAACGCGGGCCAAAGCCGACACATGTTGCCGTACGCTTGGCGTCGCGGACTGCGTGACGCAGCAGCCCAAGCACGTCTTCATGGGCGTCGTTCATCTCGATATAGGCTAGGATGGCGAAGTAATTGCTGGACTGCAATCGGTTCAGATGCGCCCGAAGATATCCGACGAGCGACCGATCGCGTCCGGCTGCCTCCGTCAGCGCCGCAGCGTTCCGCTGGTCGCTGAACAGCGCGATGCCGCGCTCCTGCAGGAACGGCGCTTCCGGAGGGAGTGAGCCTGTCTGCTCATATACGGCCGTCAATGTCCGTGCCGCGACCTTACTAGCCTCCACATCAGGCTGATCAAACGGGTTCACGCCGAGGATCGACCCGGCCACCGCGGTGGCGATCTCCCACCGGAAGAGTTCGGCTCCCAGATCGTACGGATCGGTCAGGCTAATCCGGACCACGGGTTGACCGGCGCGTTCGAGGGCGTCAAGCGCCGCGTCCTGCGACCGATCCGGACCCGATACCATCCTGAGGTAGACGAACAGCCGATCTGCGCCGTAGAGGTCGGGAGGACCCAACGCCTCGCGATCGACGGGGATCAGCCCCCTTCCTGTTTTTCCGGTCGACTCGGCCAGCAGTTGCTCCAGCCAGGCGCCAAAGCGCCGAATGTCGGGCGAGGCGACGATCGTCACTTTATCGCGCCCCCGTGCGGCAAGGATACCGAGGATGGTGCCGAGGGTAACTCCGGGGTTCTCCTCGATCGGGACGCATGAGGCGCAGGCGCGCGCCATTTCTGCGGCGCGGTCCAGCAGCGCGAGCGCGTCGACTCCCATGATGGCTGTCGGCACCAGGCCGAAGGTCGACAGGGCCGAGTATCGGCCGCCGATGCTCGGGAGCCCATGGAAGACGCGACGAAATCCGAGGCGCTCAGCGAGTTGCTGGAGCGTCGAATCCGGATCGGTAATGGCGATGAATCGGCTCCCCGCCTTGTCGGCGCCGACGACCTGTCCCACACGGTCATAGAAATACTGAGTGAACATATTCGGCTCAAGGGTCGTACCCGACTTGCTCGATACGATAAAGAGCGTGTCGGCGAGGTCTACCCGCTGTTCGATGCCCTTAACGTGAGCGGGGTCGGTCGAGTCCAGGACGTACAGCTCCGGATAGCCGGCCTGCCTGCCGAATGTGCCGGCTACGACCTCGGGGCAAAGACTGGATCCTCCCATCCCCAGGAGCAGCGCATGTGTAAACCTCGCGGGTCCCACCTCTTCAGCGATCGCGCGCAGGTAGGTCTCACTTTCCCGCCGATCCTCAATGATCCCCAGCCAACCCAGCCACCCCCCCTCGTCTGTTCCCGTCCAAAGGGTGGCGTCTCGTGCCCACAATCTGTGAACGTTGCCGCTTTCGTACCACGCCCGTAGCGACGCCCTGACAGCGGCGACGAGATCGTCGGGCAGCGCGTAGGTCTGGCGGTTCAGGTGGTTCATGGTCAATTGTCCCTCTGAATATATATCGTTGTTTCTTCCGCATTGTTGTTCATCTTACTCTGAGACGGGACGCAGATCAAGGTACGGTGAGGCAATCTTCATTTCTCCTTGACATCTTCACGAGGGTCAACTTAGCATAGGTGGATCGTCATTGGGGCTCCCCTTGTGACGGCTGAAGCGTGGCGATGTGGTGATTGTCCGTGCGCTGTCGGAACGTCAGGCAGCTCGGCACAAAGAGAATCTATTGTCATAAATGACCCGTCCACCGTTGATGACGGCGGGCAACACGTGTACAAATGGTGTATTCAAAGGAGAAGCGACCATGAAGTTTCTGCGCAAGATGTTCAGTGGGCGACAGATGGGAGATCAGCAGGAAGACCAACAGAGTGATGAACAGTCCGGAGAGCCGGAGGAAGGCGGACCACCGCAAGTACAGGGTGTGTTGATCCTTACCCGGCAGCATCTGAATGATTCATGGGGATTGCTGGAACAGATTACCGCCATGCAACGATCCAAAGGGTACCGCATTGCCGTCAATATGATTTCCAAGGCGGCGGCAACCGAACACTTTGACGATGAAGCGTTTCTTCACGAAAAGATACGCAAAGAGTTCGCCAAGCTCGGCGGCGACAATCTCATCGAGCGGACAAAAGTGTTTCCCTGTCAAGCGTCGGGCGGCAACTCCGGCGTGTATTGCATTATCTTTGATCGGCCCATGTCGTGATGGGGAGTGCGTAGCGTCCACGTCGTCGGATGTGGATCGACAGGCCCGTAGGGTGCCCGCAGTGGGCCGCACGATGGGGACGAACAACGCGCCGTGGTGGAGAGCGCGTTCGGTCGACGGTTGATCGACTTGCGGTGCTACCCTGTTTGGCCACAATCTCGGCACTCAAGACTGCCTCTCTAACTTTTCTTGAGGGATCGTCGAACGTTTCGGATCTTGGAGTGTCTAAGCGACAGATCGTGTAGGACGGACGCGTTCGCCGTCTGCTGTTCACCGTATCGGAACAGGAGAGAATAATGTGGGAGCGGTATCGTCGTCTTATGAGTCTGGCAGGCCTTATCCTGCTGTTTGCCGGGTGTGTGTCGGTGGGGGAGGAGTTCCGGATACCGACCGCTGAAATGATCAAGAATGGGGTGACCACGCGGGCTGAGCTGCTTCAGCTTTTTGGCGCTCCGACTCAGGTCGGAATCGAGGACGGGAATCAGACCTGGACATGGGTCTATGTGAGGGCGGGCGGCTTCAGCCGCACCCTATCCAAAGAGTTGCATGTCAAATTTACCGAGCGGGGGATTGTGAAGTCATATTCCTATACGTCGAGTCTGCCGGAAGAGGTTGAGCGAAGCAGCCGGTGATACTCCGGCGGGTTGCGAGGGTACGGAACGGCCGCAGGCAAATGATCTTGACCACGATACATGGCGGTGGTATAAGCACAAATTAAGGACCATGAGATGAGCGTTGTCAGCCTCGTTGTGCAAGCAGGACTCGTTGCGAAGGCGGTACTGCTCATTTTACTGGGTTTTTCCTTGATGAGCTGGACACTGATCTTCATGAAGTTCGGGGTGTTCCGGCGCGGTCAACGAGAATCGGCGCAGTTTCTCCACGTCTTTCGATCGGCGAAGAACCTGACAACGGTATTTGACGAATCCAAGCGATTTACAAAAAGTCCCATTGTCAGCCTGTTTCAGGATGGGTATCGGGATCTGAGCCAGTTGGTGAAAGGCAGTCAGGGTCCGGCTGCTCAGTGGCCGACCGCCAACGAGCCCAGGGCAGCAGCAGTCGACATGCCTCTATATAAGGAGCCGGTCGATCTCATCAGCCGGACCCTCCGCCATGCGAGTATGAGGGAGGTTGCGCAGCAGGAACGCCATCTGATCTTTTTGGCGACGACGGGCAACGTCACACCCTTTGTTGGTCTCTTCGGAACGGTATGGGGGATCATGGATGCCTTCGCGAGCATCGGCCAGGCAGGCTCCGCGAATCTGGGCGCCGTCGCGCCTGGGGTCGCAGAGGCCCTGATCACCACGGCGGCCGGACTGTGGGCGGCTATCCCGGCGGTCATCGCCTATAACTACTTCGTGAATCGAGTCAGAAGGCTGGCAACGGAGATGGAACTGTTCAGCCTGGAGTTTCTCGCCTTAGCCGAACGGATTCTGGCCAGGAGCCGCTGATGGCGATGATGTCACCGGGCACAGGTTCGAGCGAGCGGCCGGGAGGTAGTGCGCTTTCCGAGATTAACATCACGCCGTTTGTCGATGTCGTCTTGGTTCTTCTTGTCATCTTCCTCATTACGGCGCCGATGATGCTCAGGGGGATCGATGTCAAGGTGCCCAAGACCGAGGCCAAGAATGTCGGACCCGAGGAGCGGCTGATGCTGACGGTCACGAAGGAGAAGGCTATCTACCTGGATAATCAGCCTATCACCCTTGGCAGATTGGAGGGAGTCCTTGTCGGGCTTCGACAGCGCAACGCGAAGGCCGCGGTATTCCTTCGGGCGGATGAAGGAGTGGCCTATGGCGTTGTCGTCAAGGTGATGGACGCAGTGAAGAAGGCGGGCATTGAACGGTTGGGGATGGTGACCGAACCGATTCCTCCCCCGACGAGGGGGCAGTAGCGTGGCGGTAGGAGCGGCCGGCCTGCGCCTTCCTGTGTCGGCAGTGTCGTCCTCGTGCGGTCTCTCATTGTTACTGCACGGACTGCTGGTGGCTGGGATTGTGTACGGCCCACAGTGGCTTCATGGCAAACCGTTCACGGTGCCGCTCAACTACGAAGTCACGCTTATCTCTCCAAAGGAGACCGTCAACGCGCAGAAGTCGGAGGCTTCGCTCACAGCGGGACGGAGGTCCGCGGCCCCGATAGCGAAGGCCCCCTCACCGCCGCGGGATGTGCTCACGCTCCCATCGTCCCAGAGGTCCGGTATACGGAACGACGAGTTGGCCCTGCCGAGCAGGCGCCGAGCCTCCGAGCGGCAGCCTGGCGCGCCGGCCGCCATGCCCCAGGCTCCCCCAAGGATTGTTGCCCCCCTGGTGTCCTCTATGCCGTCTGTGTCGCAGCCTGTGATCACGGCGCCGGGCGCGGATCTTACGCAAGCGGGAGGAGGTCAAGGCTTCAGCGCAACCGCGGAAACCGGGGTGACGGTGGGCAATACCGACCCGGCGTTGGCCTATTACTTCGTGCTGATACAGGATAAAATCACTAGCAACTGGACGCCGCCAAAGATGAGTCCCGGCACGACGGCCAGCGTGAGTGTGTCCCTGAAGATCCTGCGTTCCGGACAGGTGCGCGGACTGACGGTCGGGTCGCCGTCTGGAGACCGTCTGCTTGACGATTCCGCCGTTCGGGCCGTCAGCCTCTCGAGCCCGCTGCCGCCGCTCCCTCCACTCTACAAGGCCGAGACGCTCTCTCTCGACTTGCGCTTCACATTTGTCGGGGAAAAGAGCTGATGCGATTGGTCCGATCGATCCGTCATAGGCGCCAGTGCGGCGTGCGCTGTGTCTTCGGTTTCTTCCTCGTGACGATGCTTCTGCTGCCGGTTGTCCTCTCCGCTGAGGAGAAATACACTGTCGATATTGTTCGAAAAGAAGCGCAGAAGATTACGATTGCGGTCGCAGGGTTCCCGCCGCTGAAGGTCGGCTCCAAGGGCGAAGACTTCGGCGCGCAAGCGGGCGCCATCTTGACCGATGATCTGAAGAGCACCGGGATCTTCGATGTCATCGATCCGTCATTTCTTCCGGTTGAGGCTGCCAAGGTCGAATTAGGGCAGGAGAAGGGGATACTGCCGGCGCTGAACTCATTGAAGGTCCAGGCCTTGGTGGTGGGAAGGCTCTCATCCCGGGGCGGCGAGCTTGTGGTGGAGGGCCAGCTCTTTGAGGTCACAAAGGGTGAGATGCTGTCCGGGAAGCGTTATGCCGGAGATTTGCGGACCTTGCGGACGATGGTGCATCGCCTGGCGGACGAGATCGTCTTTCGGCTGACGGGAGAAAAGGGGATCGCCTCCTCCCGGATTGCGTATGTCGCCTCCGTCAATGGCGCGAAAGAGATCTACGTCATGGACTACGATGCCTATAATCCGCTTCTGATCACCGGCAATCACTCGATTAACCTCTCACCGCGATGGTCTCCAGACGGGAAGAAGATTGCCTATACCTCCTATCGAGATCGGAATCCCGACCTCTTTGTGATCGATCTGGAGACCGGACGACGTCAGAAGATTTCGTCAAGCCCCGGACTCAATGTGGCCCCGGCGTGGTCTCCGGACGGCAAATGGCTGGTCTTTTCAATGAGCCGTGGGACGGGGACCAACCTCTTTCTGATCCGGCCGGATGGGACCGGGCTTCGTCAACTGACGCAGGGACCGCATATCGATATCTCCCCATCTTTTGCTCCCAACGGGCGGCAGATTGTGTTCAGTTCGGATCGCGGCGGGACACCGCAGATCTATCTGATGGATATCGAAGGAACCAATATCCGGCGTCTGACCTTTGGGGTTGGAGACTATAGTGTGTCGCCTCGGTGGTCCCCGCGTGGCGATAAGATCGCCTTTGTGGGCAGAACGCACGGCAGCTTCGATATCTTTCTGCTCAGTCCCGACGGGACAGGGTTGGTACAGTTGACTGCAAACTCGCGCAATAACGAGGAGCCGTCGTGGTCGGCTGATGGTCGGCATGTTCTCTTTACCTCAACGCGGAATGGTTCTCGACACCTGTATATGATGCGAGCCGATGGATCGAATCAGCGGCAGTTGACGAAAGATGGAGCGGAAAACTACCTCGCAGACTGGTCGCCGTAGGCGAGGATAGGCTGTGTTGTGAGTGGTGGTCGTGAAGGTGCGATCGGGACAGTGACGGGCGAGTGTAGTCGGGATGCATTTGAGAACAATGGGAGGAGTTCGAGATGAGATGGACAGGGCGAATAGGGATCGGTTCCACTGTAACATTGACGCTGACGGCGTTGTTGCTGACCGGGTGTCCGAAGCGGCCGGAGGTTGTCGAGACGGTTCCAAGGCCCGGTGCGCCACAAGGTATGGCCGGCGAGTCGGCGCCTCCGACAACGCCACGGGTTGCCGCCTCCGAAGAGAAGTCGCCCACTGAGGTCGCGGTCCAGGCACCGGACACGAAGCCGACCGAGACCGGTGCGGCCCCTGAGGCCAGGATCGCTGAGGCGGAGGTCAGACAGGACGGTGCTGTAGGGGCTCAGGTCTCGGAGCTGAAGGACGTCTACTTCGATTTTGATCAGTCCGGCATTCGAGAGGATGCCAGAAAGCTTCTGAATGAGAATGCCGAATGGTTCAGGAAAAATCCATCGGCCAAGGTGACCATCGAAGGCCACGCTGACGAGCGCGGCTCCAGCGAGTATAACCTTGCGCTGGGCGAGCGGCGCGCCAGGTCAACACGTGACTACCTCGTGGCTGCCGGAGTGGCGGCGAATCGGATCAGCACCATCAGTTTTGGGAAGGAGCGCCCCTTTGTGCTCGGGCACGATGAGTCTGCCTGGAGGTGGAACCGGCGGTCGCATTTTGTCTCCAGCGTAAAATAACCGGGTGCGTCCGGATGTTATGCGGGTCAACGAGAGTTCGATACGTGTTCGGGTATGGCGGGCAGGCCTCACGTTCCCGCCATACCCGCGCGAGCCATGGACGACTCATGACGAAACGGCCGACTCTAGAGTATAGGACATGAGAGCGTATTCCCTGATGGCGGCTGCTCTGGCCATTGGTCTGTTGACGGCCGGGTGCGAGGGGGATCTGCCGCTGCAAATGCTTCAACGGGACGTGGACTCCATGCGGGGTGAGCTGACTACCGTTGCCAGGACAGGTGAGGGGACGCGACAGTCCATAGAGGACCGCCTGCGAAAGCTCGAGGACCGCC
This sequence comes from Candidatus Methylomirabilis lanthanidiphila, assembly GCA_902196205.1. Lineage (NCBI taxonomy): Bacteria > Methylomirabilota (SeqCode) > Methylomirabilia (SeqCode) > Methylomirabilales (SeqCode) > Methylomirabilaceae (SeqCode) > Methylomirabilis (SeqCode) > Candidatus Methylomirabilis lanthanidiphila. Next base: position 17,157 of record CABIKM010000023.1, read on the forward strand.
TGGACAAGAGTAATCGTGTCAAGGCTGCCCTGGAAGACAGGCTGGGGAAGTTGGAGTCGGATCTCAAGAGCCAATCGGCAAAGGTCGTTCAGGAACGACAGGCGTTCCTTCAGTCTCAGGCGGCGCTCACCGTGAAACTGGACGAATTGACAACCAGCGCACGCTTGGCGCAGGGACAGACTGAAGGGATCGGCCATGGCATCACGGAGGCGAACAGGCGAGTTGACGAGTTCGGGCGTCGCCTCGATCAGATGGGGCAACGACTGAACGGGTCCGACAAGCAGGCTGTCCAGGCGACCGCCGCGGCGCAAGCGGCGACGGCCGCGTCTCAGCAGACCGCACAGCAGGTGACGGCGGCGCTCCAGCAGATGGCCCAGCAGACCAACGCGGCGATTGAGCAGGTCAACGCCACCGCGCAACTCGCCTTAGCCGAAGCCAGGAAAACGGGGAAGGAGAGGCCGATGACTGGTCCTGCCGGTTCCTCTCGCGCTGCGCCTCGGCCGCTGTCCCCTGTCGCGGCCTCGATTACGGCGCCCACCATCGTTCCGCCTGCGCAAGCCGTACCGGCTCCGGTCCAGGAGGCAGCGCCCCCGTCGCCTGCACCCCCGGTCCCGGCTGCGAAGCCGGCGGTCAGGATGGAGAGCGCGGGCGAGCTGTACAGGAATGCCCTGAATGATTATGCAAAGGGCGAGTATGACCTGGCGATCAGCGGCTTCCAAAATCATATTGAGATGCACCCCACCTCCAGCCTTACGCCGAATGCCAGATACTGGCTCGGCGAGTCGTATTACGGTCAGAAGAACTATGACCAGGCGATTAAGGAGTTTGCGCTGCTCATCAAGCAGCACCCGGATAATCCAAAGGTCGCGAGCGCCATGCTGAAGCAGGGGCTTGCCTACTTCGAACTGGGTGACAAGTCTAAGGCGCGGACGGCGCTCGACAACCTGGTGAAGCAATTCCCGAAGTCGCAGGAGGCGAGGCGGGCGAAGGAGCGGCTGAGCCGGGTCAAGTGAGCAGGGTGAGATGCTGAAGGTCCACGGTGTTGGAGCCGTATCGAAGCCGACGGCGTCCAAGGATGGCGCCTTACGAACCATCATTGCGCTTAAGGCCCTTGGCGGGGTACTGTTCCTGCTGATCGGCCTTGGCGTTCTTACCCTGGTCAACCACGACATCGCCGATCTGGCGGAGGACGTTGCTGATTCGCTTGGCGTCGACCCGGAGAACCTTTATCTGCTGCAGTTTCTCGAGTGGCTCATCGGGATCTCTTCAAAGCAGATTATCGCAATAGGATTTGTGACCCTTCTGTATTCGGCCCTGCTGCTGACGATGGCGTGGGGACTTCACGTGGGACGGGTCTGGGCCGACTGGCTGACGATCGGCGCGACAGGGCTCTTTATCCCCGTTGAGCTCTACGAAGTGGTCTGGTCGATCCGCCCGACCTACTCGATTGCGCTCGCCATCAACATCTTTATCGTGTGGTATCTGATCCGCCGCCGTATCCGATCGTCATCGCTTTGAACCCACCACGCCATTGCGAGGCAAAGCTGAAGCAATTTCACAGTCCTTCAGAACAACGACGATGAGATTGCCGCGCTCCCGTTGGTCGCTCGCAATGACGAGCGAGCGAGTGTTATGATCTCGCCGCGCACTTTCATGCCCATGGATGCAACAACTGCGTTGAGGTAGCACTCTGAAAGTATCCTTATATCTGCGATATCTCTACTTTTAACAACCCCTCACAATATGCTCGACCACAAGGTCGCCCATCTGTGCTGTGCCGATAAGCACCGTGTGGCCGGGTTGCCGGATATCGAGTGTTCGGTACCCGGCCTCGAGCACCCGGTCTACCGCCGTCTCGATGGCGGCGGCCGCCGGCTCGTGGTGGAGTGAATAACGCAGGAGCATCGCCGCGGATAGGATGGTGGCAAGGGGGTTCACCGTGTCTTGTCCGGCAATATCCGGGGCGGAACCATGGATCGGTTCGTACAGGCCTGGCCCATCTCCCATGCTTGCCGAAGCGAGCATGCCGATTGAGCCGACGAGCATGGCGGCTTCGTCGCTCAGGATGTCTCCGAAGGTATTCTCGGTCAGCACGACGTCGAAGCGTCGTGGATCGCGGATTAGTTGCATCGAGCAGTTATCCACCAGCATATGATCCAGCTCGACGCCGGGGAACTCCTTGGCCGTCTCGGTGACTACGCGACGCCAGAGCTGAGAGCTGGCCAGCACATTGACCTTGTCGACGGAGGTCAGTCGCTTCCGACGCTGCGCGGCGATCTTGAATCCGATCCTGGCGATTCGCTCGATCTCATCAGTGGTATAGCTGAGCGTGTCTACACCTCGTTCCCCTTTGCCGTCCGGGGCGGGGCCTATCCCCTTCGGTTCGCCGAAGTACAGGCCGCCGGTCAGCTCTCTGAGGACGAGCAGATCGACCCCCTCGATGATCTCGCGCTTCAGCGGCGATGTGTCGACGAGCGGGGCGAACAGCTTCACCGGCCTGAGGTTGGCGTACAGCCCCAGCTCCTTGCGCAATGCGAGCAGCCCTCGCTCAGGGCGACGATCGACCGGTAGGCTGTCCCACTGAGGGCCACCCACCGCGCCGAAGAGGATGGCATCGGCTGCGCGGCAGAGGCGCCCGGTCTCCGGTGGGAGCGGGGTTCCACAGTGATCGATGGCGATGCCGCCGACAATCCCCTCCTGGAACTGCAAGGGGAGACCAAACAGCGCGGCGACTTGTCGCAGGACCTTTAACGCCTCCCGGATGATCTCCGGGCCCACGCCATCTCCAGGCAGCACAGCAATCCGAGCCATGAATCCTCCCGGACAGACATCCCTCAGACAAAGTCCGTTCACTCAGAGCATCCATGACTAGCACGGCGAGATGGGCGGGTCAAGGATAAAGGACTGCGTGGGACAGGCTGTGCTATACTGTTTCCGTGAATATCGTCGCTGCTGAGTTCGTGAAAAGCGTATCGTCGCTTGTCCAACTCCCGCGTGAACAACGGGCGGAGATCGCCGTTGTGGGCCGTTCCAATGTCGGCAAGTCGTCGTTGATCAACTGTCTGCTGCGCCGCCGTGGGCTGGCCCGGGTGAGCGCTACGCCGGGGCGGACGCAGCTTCTCAATTATTTCCTGATCAATCAGGACTTCTATCTGGTCGATCTCCCCGGCTACGGTTACGCAAAGGCGCCCGATGCCATTCGACAGGCGTGGGGACCGCTGGTCGAGGGATACCTTGCCGCACGCCGCGACCTCAGGGCCGTGATGGTGTTGTTTGATGCGCGACAGGGGGTCACGGACAGGGACCAGCTCATGACGCGGCTGCTGGGTGAACTCTCGATCAAGTGGATCCCTGTACTGACTAAGATCGATAAGCTTCGGCGGAACGCCCGTCATCCACAGATCTGCAGCGTGGCCCAAGCCTTGGGTGTGCGCGATGCTCGGGCGATCATCCCGTTTTCTGCGAAGTCTGAGGAGGGGCGGGACAGGTTGCTGGCGGCCATCGACGGCTGCACGCATACGCGATCCCACCCGAGGGATTCAGCGTTGACTCAGACCTCCGGACCTGCTAGGCTCAAAGCGGCGATGACGGGGCGGTCGCAGTCGACGTCCCGCGCCGGCGTACGCGAGGAGTGCGGATGAGTATGATAGGGGCAGGACGGGTTCGACAACGGCTCATTGTCTTGTTGGGGCTGGTCGTATTCGGACAAGGGTGCGCGACCGTGCAGAGGGGCGGCGAATCGGTGATGAGGGGTACGGCGCCTGCGGCTGCCGTCGCTTCTGTGGCCATAACAGCCAAGCAGGAAGAGGGCAAGGCTGAGGCCTACTACCGATTTATGAGGAGCCTGCTGGCAGAACAGGCAGGAGATTATCAGGCAGCGATCACGTGGCAAAAGGCGGCGCTAGAGGTCGATCCTCGATCTGTTGCCATGCACAACGTTCTGGCCTCTCTGTATATGAAACGGGGCGATGTTCGGGGCGCAATCAGCACCGCAGAGGATGTGCTTGCCCTTGATGCGAAGAACCTTCACGCCCACCTGCTCCTGGCCGCGGTCTATCAGAGCCTCCATAATCTGCCGGTCGCCGAACGGTATCTTCGCGAGGCGGTCGATCTGGATCCCAGCCGAATCGAGATCTACCTGCAGCTTGCGGTTCTCTATCGGGAGGCCAAAAGACTGAATGAGGCGATTGCTGTGTACCGGAGAGCCCTGGACGTTGATCCCGGGTCACTGGTGCTTCGCTACAACCTGGGTCGTCTCTACCTGGAAGAAGGACAGCCGGAGCAGGCAGGCCTGATCTTTCGGGAGATCCTGGAGCGCGACTCCGAGTTCAACCCCGCGTTGATGGCGCTTGGGATGAGCCTTGAGGCCCAGGGGCGATTCGACGAGGCCAGGGAGACATATCGGCGTGCGCTTGACGACGATCCCAGAAATGGCGAGCTTCGGGAGCGTGTCGCTCATCTGCTGTTGAGGCAAAAGGACCTGGAGGGCGCTCTCGTTGAATATCAACGGCTGCTCGATCAGGAGCCGAACAACAGCTCATTCAAACTTCGGATCGCATTCATTTACTACGAAAAGAGAGTGTATGACAAGGCCGTTGGGGTCTTTCAGGACATCCTTCGACAGGAACCGGGCAACCATGAGGTCCGCTACTACCTGGGGCTGACCCTTGAGGATGACAAGCGCCCGGACGAGGCTCTCGACGCGCTGGCACAGATTCCCAAAGAGAGTCCACGTTATCCGGATGCGCTGTTCCACCGCGGGTATATTCTGAGCCAGAAGGAACGGTATGCCGAGGCTAGCGATCTGCTCTCAATGGCAGGCGCCCTCAAGCCGAACGAGGGCACCATTCCGTACCTGCTGGGTCTGATCTACTTTCAGCAAAAAAGCTATGGACAGGCCATCGCGCAACTTGAGCGCGCGCTCGGTCTGGAACCGAGCAATGCCGCCTACCTGTATCAACTCGGTTCGGCCTTTGAGCGCAGTCGTCAGATTGACAAGGCTGAAACGGTCTTTCGTAAGTTATTGGTTGTCGATCCGAAGAATGCCGACGCGTACAACTACCTGGGGTACATGTTCGCCGATGAGGGGATCAGGCTCGATGAGTCGGTGGCCCTGGTCAAGAAGGCGTTAGAGCTTCAGCCCGATAACGGGGCGTTTGTCGACAGCCTGGGTTGGGCCTATTTTAAGAAGGGGATGATCGACGAAGCCCTGGCGGAACTGAAGCGCGCCGTGGAACTCACCACGAAGGAGGATCCCACCATCTTTGAACACCTTGGGGACGTCTACTTTAGAAAGCAGATGGTTCCCGAGGCGATCAGGGAGTGGGAACGTTCGCTTGCCATCGATAGTGCGAACGAGGCCGTACAGCGCAAGCTCGGTAAGGCCAGGGAGGTGCTCTCTCGGGAGGAGAGGTGACTGGTCGCCTCGCCGTATGCGTCTCGGCGCTTATTACAGCAGTCGCGCTGAGCGGGTGCGCTGTCTATACGGTTGATCTCGTTCCGGAGGAACGGAACCAGCCGCGTCCTTCGAGACCGGTTGCGCAGGAGATTCTCCGGTCCTTACAGGAGCGAGAGGCTGCGATCACGGGTCTGCAAGCCGTACTTGACTTCACCGTGCGGCGCGCGGGCACGCAGGAGCACGGGCAGGAGGCGGTTGTTGTCCGGCGACCCGACCTGATTCGACTGGAGAGCATCGGTTGGGGCGGACTGACGTCGTTCGTGATCGTGAGTGACGGACGCCGACTGATCGCGCATGCGCTGCTGCAGAATCTATTCGTCGAGGGGCGTCCGACCCCTGAGAACGTTGCGAAGGTTACGGGACTTCGCGTGGCGCCGGCCCATCTGGTCCGGTTGCTGCTCGGCCTGCCGCCCATCGCGATCCAGGTCGATACGACAGAACTGTATGGCCCGGATGATGGTCGCGCATATCTGCTGCGAGGGCAGGATGCGCCCTTTACGCAGCGCCTCTGGGTATCCGATGACGACCTGAGCCTCCTGAGAGGGGAGTTGTACGACCGAACATCGCTCCGCCTGAGGTTTCGGTACGTGCCCGCGGTCCACGGTTTACCCACGCTCCTGCTGGAGGAGCCCGTGAAGCAGGTAGCAGTGGAGCTGTCGTATCGGTCCTATACGCTGAATCCCGAGTTATCCGATGAGTTGTTCCGAATTCCGCCGGCCCAGGGAGCGCAGGTCGTGAACCTGGACGCAGGTGTAGCCCCAATGCTCAGGTTTCTTGAGAGATGAAACAGGTCACGCTGACGTCTCCTTCCAAGATCAATCTGTTTCTAGAGGTCCTCGGACGGCGAGACGATGGGTACCACGAAATCTGTTCAATCGTCGCGCTGACCGAACTGTGCGATACCATTATCCTGGAACGCCGAACGAGCGGGATTACCATCCGGGTCAGAGATCCCAAGGTCCCATCAGGGCCCGACAATCTGTGCCATCGGGCGGCCGATCTGTTGCTGCGACACAGTGGGATTCACGGTGGGGTAAGCATTCGGATCGAGAAGCATATCCCTGTAGCCGGTGGGATGGGCGGGGGGTCGAGCAACGCCGCGGCGACATTATGGGGGTTGAACCTGTTGTACGACCTGGGGTGGCCTCGCGAGGAGCTGACTAGCCTCGGGTCTGAGTTGGGTTCCGATGTGCCCCTGTTCTTTTGCCGGGGAGCCGCCTTTATACGAGGGCGAGGGGAGCGGGTAGAGGAGTTGGCTGCGCTGACGCCGCGATGGCTTGTGATTGCCAATCCCGGGATGGAAATCTCCACGGCGTCGGTCTACCGTCGGTTGAGATTGCCGTTGACATCTGAAAAAGCCGGGTTTACAATGCGGGGTTTAGTCGAGTCGGGTCAGGTAGAGGCGGCGCTGTCGCACTGCTTTAACCGACTGGAGGACGTTGTACTTGAGGCCTATCCCCCGGTCGCCAACCTCAAACAGCGGCTGTTGCTATTGGGGGCGAGCCCGGTCTTGGTCAGCGGGAGCGGGCCGACGGTCTTCGGCGTCATGCGAGAGGCTAAGGCGGCCAAGCGGGTTGCGTCAAGTTTAGTCGAGAGCGGAATTGCTGCGGTTGCCTGCCGCACCCTGGAGAAGAATCCTTTGTTGACGACGGAACGGTAGGGGCGCGATTTATCGCGCCCATGTGGGCGCAACAACAGGGCGTCATAAATGGCGCCCCTACTTGGGGGGTCGGATAAGGGTAATCCGGCAGACTTTGGATCTGCACATCGAGGTTCGAGTCCTCGCCCCCCAGCCAGAGCGGGCGGCGGCAGGCTGCCGTCGTATGTAAACGCGCAGGAGGAACGACGCGGTATGTGGAGAGTATCTGATGGCTGATCGATTAATCCTTTTCTCCGGTAACGCCAATCCGGCGTTGTCGCAGGAGATTGCGGACTACCTCGATACCCCGCTGGGCGACGCCGAGGTTACGCGCTTTGCTGACGACGAGATCCTGGTGCAGATTTTCGAAAATGTCAGAGGGGCCGACGTCTTTGTGATCCAGCCTACGTGCCGACCTGTCAACGAAAACCTGATGGAACTGTTGGTGATCATCGATGCGTTAAAGCGGGCGTCGGCGTGGCGGATCACAGCCGTCATGCCGTACTACGGCTACGGGCGGCAGGATCGCAAGGTTCAGCCTCGCGTCCCGATCACCGCGAAGCTGGTGGCCGACCTGTTGACGGCGGCTGGGGTGCATCGGGTGTTGACGATGGATCTTCATGCCGGACAGATTCAGGGTTTCTTCACGACCCCCGTCGATCATCTGTATGCGGCCCCGGTCTTATTGCGGTTTTTCGAGGAACGAAGGTTGCGGGATGCGGTAGTCGTCTCCCCGGACGCGGGCGGCGTGGAACGAGCCCGCGCATTTGCGAAGCGTCTGGGGAGCCCGCTGGCGTTTATCGACAAGCGGCGGACAGGTCCCAATGAGGCGAAGGTCATGAATATTGTCGGAGACGTCGACGGACGGGACGTGATCATCGTGGACGACATGATCGACACGGCAGGAACCCTCACGCAGGCGGTCCCGGCGCTCCTCGAAAAAGGCGCGAAGCGAATCTTTGCGGGTTGTACACATCCGGTTCTTTCCGGCCCGGCGGTGGAGCGGATCGATGGATCGGTGCTCGAAGAGGTGGTCGTGACGAATACCATCCCCCTTCCCAAGGGCAGCACGTATAAAAAGCTGACGGTCCTCTCGGTGGCGCCTCTTTTAGGAGAGGCAATCCGCCGCATCCACAAAGAGGAATCGGTCAGCAGTCTGTTTGTCTGACGGGGGGCATAGATCGAGGGCGCAGGGACGAGCAATAATCTCGCCTGCGCCTTGCGGGAAGGAGAGTGCGATGGAACAAGCAGTGTTGAAAGGGCAGGTCCGTACGCAGTTCGGTACGGGGGCCGCGAAAAGGCTTCGGCGACAGCGGCTGATTCCGGCTATTGTGTATGGAGGCGAATCCGGGCCCACGGCGGTCACCATCAATCCCCTTGAGATGATGAAGCTGCTGGGGGGCGGAGGTGGCGAGAATGTCCTGATCACCCTCGCTTTGGATGGGGATGGTGAGCGATCGAGGACGGTCATTGTCAAGGGTTTGCAGCGGGACCCCGTACGAGGCGGGCCACTGCACGCCGATTTCCTCGAGGTCTCCATGCAGCGCAAGATCAAGGTCCAGATTCCGCTCAGGCTGACTGGGGAGGCTGTCGGGGTAAAACTCAAAGGAGGCCTGTTGGAGCAGCATCTACGCGAGGTCACTGTCGAGTGCCTGCCTGGAGCGATCCTCAGTCACATCGAGGTAGATATCAGTCAGCTTGATCTGGGCCACTCCATTCATGTCCGCGAGCTGACCATCGCGGGAGACATCAGGGTGCTTGACGACCCGGCAAGGCCTGTGGTGACGGTACTGATTCAACGGGTAGTGGCGGAAGGGGCTGCGGCTGCAACGGAGGAGAAAACGGCTGAGCCGGAGGTGGTCGGCAAGAAGGAAGCGAAAGAGGTCAAAGAAGGCAAGTAGAAGGCCGGTACGATCGCCTGACGAGGTGCTGTATTGTGGATCGTGGTGGGCTTGGGCAATCCCGGTCAGGAGTATGAACGTAGTCGCCACAATGTCGGCTTTTGGGTTGTGGACACGTTGGCTGATCGGCTCGGCGTGGCGGTTACACGTTGTCGATACCGTTCGCTGTTTGCGAGAGGTCTCCTCCACGGGAGTCAGGTGTTGTTGGCGAAGCCCTTGACCTTCATGAACGAGAGCGGCTTCAGTGTTTCCAGGTGGCAACAGGCCTTACGGCTTGAGCCTGGTCGGATTATCGTGGTCCATGATGATCTGGATCTACCGCTGTCTCAGTTGCGGGTCAAGGCTGGCGGCGGCGATGGTGGGCACAGGGGTGTTCGCTCCGTCGTCGAGGCGATCGGCAGCTCTGACTTTCTGCGAGTCAGGGTAGGAGTCGGACGGCCTCGGGAAGGTCGGGATGCGGCGACCCATGTGCTCGAGTCATTCGATGAGCGTGAAGGCGAGATGATGCGAGGAGCGGTACAACGGGCGACCGACGCTGTGGAGACGCTGGTACAGGACGGTCTCGATGCAGCGATGAACCGGTATAACGTTCGAGGTGTTCGTCAGGCTTGTATGGCGTAATCTGGAGGAGGTGAAGAGAGTGACCCGGTATGAGGTGATTATGATCCTGGACCCGGCCCTTACGGAGGACGGTGTTGAGGCAGGGATCGGCGGAGTTCGCGAGATCGTCGTCAAGAAAGGTGGACAGGTGCTGGAGGTCCAGAAGTGGGGAAAAAAGCGACTCGCCTATGAGGTAAAAAAACGGCGGGAAGGCCAGTACGTCCTGATGAAGGTGGAGGGTATGGGCGGAGTTGTGGCCGATCTCGATCGACATTTTCGGATCACTGAGGCTGTTCTTAAAGGAACGGTCGTCAGGGCTGAGGAACCTCGGAGAGGACGCTTTAAGGCAAAGTCGCACGCCACGCTTGAGGGTAGTACCGTGACAACTACCCAGGAGGTGGGGGATGGTGAGTTTCAATAAAGTCATTTTACTGGGGAATCTGACGCGGGATCCTGAGTTGCGGCATACGCCCGGCGGTATGACCGTGTGCAACTTCGATCTTGCGGTCAATCGCTCGTTTACGACGAAAGGCGGTGAGCGGCGAGAGGAGGTCTGCTTCATCACGGTAGTTGTGTGGGACAAGCAGGCACAGACCTGCGCCGAGTTTCTGAGTAAGGGGCGTCAGGCGCTCGTTGAGGGTCGGCTCCAGCAACGATCGTGGGACACGCCGGATGGGCAGAAACGAAGTAAATATGAGGTGGTAGCAGAGCGGGTACAATTTGTCGGTGGACGAAAGGATACAGCGCTCTCCGAAGAGGAGCCGCCTCGATCCGGCGAGGAAGAGGAGGTACCATTCTGAAGCGCGATCACGTTGAGGGAGGTGACGACGAATGCTGAAAAAGCGACGGAGCTTTCGACGGCAAAAGGTGTGCAAGTGGTGTGTCGATAAAATCGAGTTCGTCGATTTTAAGGACGCCAAACGGCTGAGGAACTTCATTACGGACCGAGGGAAGATTATTCCCCGGAGAATTTCTGGTAACTGCGCGGGTCATCAGCGCGAGTTGGGCGGGGCCATCAAGAGGGCCCGCAGTATCGCATTACTCCCCTTCGCCGCCGATCTGCTTTAAGCTGGAGGGACCGGCAGATTATTGTGGCGGTGTTGACGAGTGACGTCCGATGAAAGAGGGATCAGCCGGGACAGCCGTACAAGCCGTTACCCTTTGTCTTGCGTCTCTTGTGCTTGCGCTGGCCGGCGGGGTGATCCCGATTGTCGGGAGTTTCTTTACCCTGCTGACCCCCCTGCCGCTTATCCTCCTGTCCTTGAGAGCCGGCCGAGTCGGTGCGCTTCTCGGAATGCTGGTTGTAGGAATCTGTGTCGCCGGCCTCCTGGGTCCGGGATACGCCTGGTTCTTCTATATTCAATTCGGCCTTCCCGCAATGGTGCTGGCGGAGACGATCCGCCGCCAGTGGACTCCAGAGGTATCGGTAGCCGCAGGAAGCGTCACTGTCCTGATGGGCGGTCTGATCGGCCTTGTTCTCGCGGCATGGGGCGCCGGCGGGTCGTTAGTGGATTTTCTTCAGCATCGTCTCGATATTGCCGTTCGAGACGCGATGGACCTATACGGCAAGATGGGGGTCGCGTCTGACGAGGTTGGGCCGCTATTTGCGTCGGTTGATGAGGTCCGAACGTTTCTGCTCACAACCTCACCCGGCCTCTTCATGGCGGCGGCCCTGCTCAGCACGTCGGCCAACTTTTTCCTGGCGCGGAGGGGTGTGGCCCAAGTCGCTGTTGCAGGGGGTCCGGCTCCCGGATTTACGTGGAGAGTCGCGGATTGGCTGGTATGGGTGTTTATTGGGTCGGCGGCCTTGTTGCTGAGCGGACTGCCGATTGCGAAAGAGATTGGGTTCAACGGGCTGCTTGTTATGATCACGGTCTATTTTCTACAGGGCTTGGCGATTACCACGTTCTGGATCCGCCGGCTAAGGTTATCACCGTTTGTCGGGCTCTTGGGCGTTGCGCTGCTGCTGCTTCAGCCACTGCTGTTGCTGCTCGTGGCGCTCGTCGGGCTGTTCGACATCTGGGTCGTATTTCGCCGGCATTCGCTTCCGACCGCCCCTGACGTGTAACGCGCGGCAGGTCGCGTAGGACGGAGGAGGTTACGTACTGATGAAGATCGTTCTCTTGGAGCGGGTGGAAAAAGTCGGCTCCGCTGGTGACCAGGTTGAGGTAGCGGACGGCTACGCTCGGAATTTCCTGATCCCGACGCGTAAGGCCGTCGCTGCAACCTCTGCCAACATGAAGTCGCTGAATCACCTGGTTCGACAGAATGCGGAGCGCGAGGAGAAGCTTCGTCGGGCGGCGGAGATGACGGCCGGCCGGATCGCGGAACTGCACTGCGTCATCGCGCGTCGAGCCGGCGAGCAGGATCGACTCTTCGGCGCCGTGACCAACCAGGATATCTGCGCCGCCCTGGCTGCCCAGGGATTGGAGATGGATCGCAGAAAGATCGTGCTGCAAGAACCGATCAAGGCGCTGGGCAGTTATACCATTCCCATCCGCCTGCATCCCGAGGTCGTTGGGGAACTTCGGCTTACTGTCGAGCGCGAAGAGGGCTGAGCCGGTGGGGCAACGTAGCATGCGGGAGTCGACCCTGGATCGGCGTGAGACGGCCGGAGAGCGGATTCCGCCGCAGAACCTGGAGGCCGAGATGTCGGTCCTTGGGGCGGTCCTGCAGAGCAGCGAGGCCTTCATGAAGTGTCTTGAGGTGCTGCGGCCCGACCAGTTCTATCGGGACGCGCATCGCAAGATCTTCGCCGCAGCGACCGTCCTGTTCGGCCGCGGTGAGCCGGTCGATCTCATTACAATCACCAATGAGCTGCGTCGTCGAGGCGAACTCGACGAGGTAGGTTCCTCGGCGTTCCTTGCCTCATTGGTCGATGCGGTCCCCACCGGCGCAAACGTTGCCTACCACGCGCGGATCGTCCGCGACAAGGCGCTCATGCGCCAGTTGATCAATGTGGCCACCGATATTGTCGGGCTCGGTTTCGCCGATCAGGAGGAGGCGGACCAGGTGCTTGAGCAGGCCGAGCAGCAGATCTTCGAGTTGTCGGAGGACCGTGTACGGCGCGCCTTCCTGCCGTTGAAGTTGATTTTGAAGGATACGTTTGAACAGGTGGAGAAGCTGTACGACCGCAGGACACAGGTCACCGGGGTCCCTACGGGGTTCGAAGATCTTGATATGAAAACGGCCGGTCTGCAGCCGTCGGAGCTGATCATCATCGCGGGCCGTCCCTCGATGGGGAAGACGAGTTTTGCCCTCAATATCGCGAGAAACGCCGCCGTCGATGAGCGGATACCGGTCGGCGTCTTCAGTCTGGAGATGTCGAAGGAACAGGTCGTCCAGCGACTACTCTCCTCGGAAGCCGAGGTCGACTCCAACCGTATCAGGACAGGGTGGCTGCGCGAGAGCGACTGGCCGAAGCTGACCAATGCGGCCGGTCACCTTTCAGAGGCGCCCATCTTTATTGACGACTCGGCCGCCCTCTCAGTTATTGAGCTTCGGGCGAAGGCGAGGAGACTGAAGGCCGAGCAGAACATTGGGATGGTGGTCATCGACTATCTCCAGCTCATCTCGGGTCGTTCCAGATCCGAGAATCGGCAGCAGGAGGTGTCGGACATCTGCCGGTCCCTGAAGGCGATGGCGAAAGAGTTGAAGGTTCCGGTCGTGGCGTTGTCGCAGCTCGCGCGGCGAACCGAGGAGCGAGAGCGCCCGCAGCTCTCGGATCTTCGGGAATCCGGAGCCATTGAACAGGACTCGGATGTCGTCGTCTTCCTGTATCGGCCCAGCTACTATCAGGCGAGAAAAGCCGGCGCCCCTGATCCGGAGCGGGATACCAAGACCGAGATCATCATCGCCAAGCAACGGAACGGCCCGACCGGGACCGTCGAGTTGGCCTTCCTGAGGGAATACGTCAAGTTCGGGCCGCTTGATCTCGTCCATCAAGAGCCGGATGAAACGGAGGAGATGTGACGGGTCCCGTTCAAGGTTCGACGTTGAACGTTGCACGTTGAACGGTTCAGCGTGCGACGGCGGGTAGAGAGGAGCGATGGCTAAAGCACAGAGCCATTACCTCTGCCAGAGCTGCGGGTATCAGACCGCTCGCTGGATGGGTCGCTGCCCTGATTGCGGGGAGTGGGCGAGCCTGTTAGAGGAGCGCGTCACGGGTGAGCGGCATGGTGCCCGTCGTAACGAGGCGCCCTCAGGGTCATCCCGCGCGACGCCGATCACCGCCGTCGATAGCTTGGCGCTCGGCCGGATGAGCACCGGTCTGACCGAGTTGGATCGTGTGCTGGGCGGGGGAATCGTTCCCGGCTCGTTTGTGCTCGTGAGTGGTGATCCCGGGATTGGCAAGTCGACCCTGCTCCTCCAGGCGTCGATGCAGATCGCGCTGAGGGATGGGGTCGTTCTGTATGTCTCCGGCGAGGAATCGCTTCAGCAGACTCGATCCAGGGCAAGCAGGCTGGGTCCACTCTCAGATCGACTGCTGCTCCTCGCTGAAACCTCTCTCCAAATCATTCTGGATCAGGCAGACCAGATCCGGCCGACCATCCTGGTCATAGATTCTATTCAGACCATCGTCTCTGACGAACTGGAGTCCCCCTCAGGCAGTCTCAGTCAGGTGCGCGAAGCGGCCGTTCGGCTGATGACGCTTGCGAAAGAAAAGGGGATCAGTACCGTCATCATCGGGCATATCACAAAGGACGGGGCCATTGCGGGTCCGAAGGCGATGGAGCACTTGGTCGATGCGGTCGTCTTTATAGAAGGGGAGGGACATCAGATTCATCGGCTGCTGCGAGCCGTAAAGAACCGCTTTGGCCCTACGCCGGAGATTGGCGTACTCGAGATGACGTCGTCCGGCCTGCGGGAGCTTGCCAACCCGTCCGAGGTATTTCTCTCGCAGCGTCCGTCGGGCGCGCCCGGCTCGGTCGTCATCCCAACCTTGGAGGGGAGTCGGCCGTTACTTGTGGAGTTGCAAGCGTTGGTGGCGGCGCCAAGCGCCCCGGTCTCCAGGCGTGTGTTCAATGGCGTGGACAGCAACCGGGGCATCCTGTTGTTGGCTATCCTGGAAAAGCGGCTTGGCCTGGCGCTCAGCGCGTGCGATGTCTATGTCAACGTTGTCGGGGGTGTGAGGGTAGGGGAGACCGCTGCTGATCTTGGTATAGCCGCAGCAGTCCTGTCAAGCGCCAGAAACCTTCCGCTGGATCCCGGACTGTGTGTGTTCGGCGAGGTCGGTTTAGCGGGCGAGGTGCGGGCTGTACCGATGGCGGAGCGACGGCTCGACGAGGCCGCCCGACTGGGATTATCGCATTGTCTGATGTCCCGACATAACCTGTGCCGAACCATGCCTGACTTTTCCTCTTTACGGGTGAGCGGACTGAGTACGGTGGAGGAGTTGACTGAGAGATTGGAGAGATGGTAGACGGGGTCAATCCACGACTGGCTATTGAACGACGGTGTTACAGCCAATGAACAATGCCGTCCTATTGTTGCATAGCGTTACATACCATACTGGCGTCTACCATTATACGAAGCGGTAGTCGATTGGAAAAGTCCATGTGTGTTTTTAAGAGAATCTTTTGACTAGTTACAAGATCCCTGCTAAAATTTATAATTAAGAATGTATAGCACAGGGACAAAAGTAGTGTATCCCACCCACGGCGTCGGGTGGATTGAGGCCATTGAAAAAAAAGAAGTTGGAGATGGACTTCAGCCATTCTACGTAGTTCGTATCATTGGGAACGGAATGACGATTCTGGTTCCCACAAAGAACGCGCAGCGGGTCGGGCTTCGAGCGGTCATCGAACCGTCGGAGATCCCGAAGGTGCTGGCGATTTTACAAAAGAATGACCTGGAGATCAGTTCAAATTGGAATCGCAGATTTAAGGATAACTTAGAGCGAATCAGGACGGGATCGGTGTTTGAGGTGGCGCTAGTGTTGCGAAAGTTGGTTCTGCTTCAGCAGGAACGCAGCCTGTCGTTCGGCGAAAAGACGATGCTGGAGAATGTCCGGAGGTTGATTGTCAGCGAGATTTCGCATGCCTCCGGGATTGACCAGGAGAGAGCAAGAGCGCTTGTCGAGCAGGCGACTAACCACAGATAATGATTACGCGCGTAGTCATCGACGTGGATGAGAGGGGGTGATCGGTTTGAACAACTATCGCGTTGGTCTCCCGATGATTGCTGGAGGGGCGGCCATCGGGTTCTATCTGGCCTCTCGGGCCGCCGTAGGTCCATACCAATCGCTGCTCAGTATGGCCGGCCTCCTATTAGGGGCCTCCTGCGGTATCGTTGTAATGGTCCTCCAGCGCAAGTTTCGTCAGACGTCCTTGCAGGTCATTATCAGCGGCATCATCGGATTCGTTTTAGGTCTTGGTCTGGCCGAACTTTTTTTTAATGCGATTTCCGGCTTTCTGAACTTCATTCCTAATTATATCGCTGAGACCATGCAGACCATTGTTACAATCGGCGCGGCCTACCTGGGGGCTGCAATCGCGATCGAGAAGAGTCCGGGGTTCAGCATGTCGAGTCTGGTGCGGGCGTTCAGGGAAAAGCCACGGGGTAAGAGCAGCAAGATCCTTGATACCTCGGTGATCATCGATGGCCGTATTGCGGATATCTGCGAGACGGGATTTGTTGAGGGAACGCTTGTAATTCCTCAATTTGTCTTGCGGGAGTTGCAGCAGGTTGCCGACTCATCAGATCCGTTGAAACGCAACCGTGGTCGACGGGGACTGGATATCCTACAGAAAATACAGAAGAAGGTCGATGTGCATGTCGAAATCAGTGATATGGACTTCCCTGACATCCGTGAGGTGGACGCAAAATTGGTCGCGCTGGCCAAGGCGCTGAATGCCAAGGTGGTCACCAACGATTTCAACCTGAATAAGGTGGCAGGGCTACACGGGATCGGGGTATTGAACATCAACGAGTTAACGAATTCGCTTAGGCCTGTTGTCCTGCCCGGTGAAGAGATGCAGGTGTTCGTCCTGAAAGAAGGTAAGGAGTACAACCAGGGGATTGCCTACCTTGATGATGGCACGATGGTGGTGGTCGATAGTGGCCGTCGATATATCGGCCAGACTGTCGAAGTGCGCGTGACCACGGTGCTGCCGACGACAGCCGGGCGCATGATCTTTTCACGTTTGAAGGAAGAGGCCGAGGCCGCGTAAGAGCAGGGTAAAGGGTTTAGGGTGTAGGGTAGAAGCAAGGACCAAGCTGCCAAACCCCAAACCCCAAACCCTATGATTGTGACTGCTATTGTTCCCGCCGGTGGAGCGGGAATTCGATTCGGGGGAGCGGTCA
Organism: Candidatus Methylomirabilis lanthanidiphila; assembly: GCA_902196205.1. Lineage (NCBI taxonomy): Bacteria > Methylomirabilota (SeqCode) > Methylomirabilia (SeqCode) > Methylomirabilales (SeqCode) > Methylomirabilaceae (SeqCode) > Methylomirabilis (SeqCode) > Candidatus Methylomirabilis lanthanidiphila. Next base: position 34,060 of record CABIKM010000023.1, read on the forward strand.
AGAAACAGTTCATCACCCTGAACGGTTTGCCGATACTCAGCCATACGTTGCGAGCGCTGGCAGCGTCTAACGCGTTTGCTGTCATCATTGTCGCGGTCCCTGCCGGGGAGGAGTCGAAGGGTCGAGAGGCGCTGGAGCTGGCCAGGATCAATCTAGAGACAGAGGTGGTCCCGGGAGGACAGACGCGGCAAGAGTCGGTCTATAACGGTTTGCAGAGGGCGAAGGCGGCGACGGATCTCGTGCTGATCCACGACGGCGTTCGCCCTTTTGTTTCGCGTGAGGTTGTGCTGTCTACCGTAGAGGCCGCGAGACACGCGGGCGCGGCGGTTGCAGCCGTGCCCGTTGTCGATACCATCAAGCGGGTCGACATTGACGGCTTTGTGGTGGAGACGCTGCCGAGAGGACAGCTCTGGTCGATCCAGACCCCTCAGGTCTTCCAATACGAGCTCCTGATGCGGGCTCACCGGGTAGGTCGGGAGCACGGCATTATCGCCACCGATGATGCCGCACTTGTGGAGCGAATAGGGGGGACGGTCAAGGTTGTGAGAGGGAGTTACGAGAACCTTAAAATCACCGGCGAAGAGGATCTGCCTCTCGCCGACCTGATTCTGAAGCGACGGAAGGTCACATGACAGTCGGCATTGGGTTTGATACACACCCGTTAGTTCCCGGTCGGCGTCTTGTCCTGGGCGGGGTGGAGATCCCTTTCGAGAAAGGACTTGACGGCCATTCGGATGCGGATGCCTTGGCCCACGCCGTAATCGACGCCATACTTGGCGCCGCCTGCGCCGGCGATATCGGCTCCTGCTTTGGCACGAATGATCCTCAATACAAGGATGTGTCGAGTCTCCTGCTCCTCAAGGAGGCGCTCCGACGTGTTCAGGCACTTGGCTATGCGGTCAATCACATCGATGCGACCATCATCGCAGAAGCGCCGCGGCTTGCGTCCTTCATTGTACAGATGCGGGCCAACGTTGCCGATAGCGTGGGCACTCCAATCGAACGAGTCAGCGTCAAGGCGGCGACCGCGAATCGGGTGGGTGCGCTGGGGGCGGGCGACGGGATTGCCTGTCTCGCTGTGGCATCACTGCAGCGTCTCGAATGAAGGGCGTAGGATGACGGGATAGACGCATGGCGCTGGTCATCTATAATACCTTACGGCAAAAAAAGGAGCCGTTTGAGCCGTTCGTGCCCGGCATCGTGCGGATGTACGCCTGTGGGCCGACCGTATACGACCGCGCCCATATCGGTCATGCGCGCGCCGCCCTCACCTTCGATGTGGTGTGGCGCTACCTGGAGTACCGAGGCTGTCAGGTTGTCTACGTACGTAATTATACGGATGTGGACGATAAGATCATCCAACGTGCGGCAGAGCTGGGACAGTCGCGTGAATCGCTGGTAGAGGAGCAGATTGAAGCCTATCGCCGGGATATGAAGGCGCTGGGGCTCAGAACGCCCACGGAGGAGCCCAGGGCCACGTACCATATCCGGGAAATGATCGATCTCATCCGAACCTTGATGGCGAAGGGGGTAGCATATTCGGTCGATGGCGATGTCTATTTTGAAGTCAGACGCTCGCCTGACTACGGCAAGCTCTCTCATCGGGGTCTCGACGAATTACAGGCAGGGGCGAGGGTTGAGGTGGATCCGCGAAAACGCGATCCCCTCGATTTTGCGTTGTGGAAGGCATCGCGCCCTGGAGAGCCGACATGGGACAGCCCGTGGGGCCCAGGCAGGCCTGGCTGGCATATCGAGTGCTCGGCCATGTCGATGAAATATCTCGGTGAAAGCTTCGACATCCATGGCGGGGGAGCCGACCTGATCTTCCCCCATCACGAGAACGAGATTGCGCAGTCGGAGTGCGCCACCGGCAGGCCGTTTGCTCGCTACTGGATCCATAACGGTTTTGTCAATATTCGCGCCGAAAAGATGTCAAAGTCGTTGGGCAATATCTTAACGGTCCGTGACATCCTGAGACAGATCAGCCCGTGCGCGTTGAAGCTGTTCCTGCTCGGAACTCACTACCGGGCGCCCGTAGATTTTTCGGAGGATGCGCTGAGCAGCGCCGGGGCGGCAGAAGATCGATTCCGTTATGTGCTGGACGAGGTACAGCGTATCCGAGATGCTCGGAGCCCAAGCGTCGCCCTATCGCATATGGATCCTATGCCTCTTATGAACCAGGTTCGCGAGGTGGAAAAAGAGTTCACGGACGCGATGGATGATGATTTTAATACTCCACGCGCGCTGGCCGCATTATTTACCCTGACTAGGGGGATGAACGTTGTCCTGAAGGACGCTGGTCGTGCGCCGGGGCCTTCGCTTGTGAACGCGCTGGGCATAGCAGAAGAGGCGTTGTGGAGGTTGGGATCGGTGTTGGGCGGCTTGTTTGAGGGCCTCAGGGAAGTGGTCGACCGGATTACGATCACGCCATCTGCGGATCGCGCGATCATTGAGTCGGCGGATCCGGTAATCATGGTGTCGAGAGACGATTATGACAAGGCGCGAGAAGTTGTGGAGTCGGCGATGGCATCAGGCCAGCCCCTGCCGCCGGAGGCGATCAGGGCTCTTGTCGTCTATCGGGCCATATGCCGCGATAAGAAAGACTGGGCGACCGCCGACGCCATCCGTGCCTGGTTAACCGATCTGGGGGTTGTTATAGACGATACCGGTGATGGGGTCCGTTGGTACGTGAAGACGACCCACGCAAAGATCCAGCGACCATGACGGAGCAGATACTCGTTGGCCCTCATGCTGTGTTGGAGGCGCTTCGAGCGGGGCGACGTCAGATTGATCGAATTTATCTGGCGAGAGAACGGTATGATCCCAGGATCACTGAGATTATCAAGCGCGCCAGAGACGGTGGGGTACCCTTCACACAGGAGACACGGCAGCGGCTTGGCGAATTGGCCAAGGGGGTGACGCACCAGGGCGTTGTGGCCGTGGTCAGTGCGGCCGGCTACGATGACCCGTTTGAACTGGTTACTCGAATCAAGGCCGCCACCCCGATGCCGTTACTGCTGCTGCTTGACGGAGTCCAGGACCCTCAGAACCTCGGAGCGATCATGCGTACGGCGGAGGCCGCGGGCGTAGATGGACTCTTCATCACGAAACATCGCGCCGTCGGGATTACGTCGGCGGTTGCAAAGGCCTCTGCCGGGGCTTCAGAGCACCTGCCCGTGGCCCGGGTTGGGGGTCTGCCGGCGTTTCTTGCGTGGCTGAAAGATCAGGGCATCTGGATTGTTGGGGCTGATCCCAGCGCGACGCAGTCCCTCTACGGGATCGATATGTGCGCTCCAATGGGCGTTGTCATCGGAGGCGAACATCGGGGACTGACAGTGTTGGTACGACAGCGATGCGATCTGCTTGCGCGAATCCCCGCCTGCGGTCGTGTTGCTTCTCTCAATGCCGCTGCCGCTGCCGCCATCTTTCTCTTCGAGATCCGTCGACAGCATAGCGTGATAAAGCAGATTCCAGCGAATGGACGAGAACCTGTGATTGTTTCCTAAATAGAGCAATAATAGAAATTATTGCTTGCTTTTTTCCGATAATGCCGGTATATTCCCCTTGCGTCTCTCCAGAATTACTAATAATCTAAGGGTTTACGTGCTGGCGTAGCTCAGTTGGCAGAGCAGCTGATTTGTAATCAGCCGGTCAGGGGTTCAAATCCCTTCGCCAGCTCCACGGAGAGCCGCCGTTTAGAGCGATCCCGAATCGGGATCCGCGGGGAGATACCCAAGCGGCCAAAGGGGGCAGACTGTAAATCTGCTGGCGTTGCCTTCGGAGGTTCGAATCCTCCTCTCCCCACCATAGGGACGGACTCGCACAATACACGTCAGTCCGAAGGCGGGGCTGTCGTCTCTGTTTGTATTGAGAAAGGTGCTGCGCGCGTGAGGTAACCGAATAAGCTTGGGCGGGAATAGCTCAGTTGGCTAGAGCGTCAGCCTTCCAAGCTGAGGGTCGCGGGTTCGAATCCCGTTTCCCGCTCCAAATCATAATTCATTGTGGCTTGGGATCCTGGCAGTCCGGCCCACGTAGCTCAGTTGGCAGAGCACATCCTTGGTAAGGATGAGGTCACCAGTTCAATCCTGGTCGTGGGCTCCAGATAGTGTTCTTGATATTCTACTAACAGGGGTGATCAAATTCGCCTTCGGCGGGTGAGTGCCGAAGGGAAACGGAAGGTCGCCCTTCAGGCTTGGAGGTGCTATGGCCAAGGCGAAGTTCGAGCGGACGAAAGAAC
>CABIKM010000024.1 GCA_902196205.1 Candidatus Methylomirabilis lanthanidiphila
GCTGGCTGGAATCGGTTCAGGTCGCATAGTATTTTCTCCTCCCCGCCCTCTACTCTAATTTACAGGGGGGTAGGTGTCTCACTCATATTGACACAGAGGGCCACTCCGGTCGGCTTACGCGCTTTTTCGTTGGTGTTCTTCCATGTACGCTCGCAACAGGGCATTGATTCGAGTTTGATAGCCTGGTCCTTTTTTCCTGTACCAGTCAAGTACGTCGCTATCGATGCGTAGCGTAAGTTGTTCTTTACGCAACACCGGCTTTAAGCGCCGCCGGACAATTGCACGGGCAAACATCTTGGGCGTTAATTCCGGCGTATCGGACAAATCTATTTCCGTATCCTTCAGCGCATCGACGCGCTTCCAATCAGTGTGCGATTTTTTTGTCATAGTTGATTGTTTCATTTTTTGTTGCCTTTCTCACAGAGATGATGCGGATGACATCATCCGTCTCGGTATGTGCGATGACGACCACACGCCCATTGAGCAAGCCTACCGTCACACATCGTATTTCGCCATAATCAAACCGGTCATCGAGGACAGTGACAATCTCACCGGCAAATACTTCTTCGATTCCAATGAAGTCGATCCCGTGTTTCTCAATGTTGGATTGCCGTTTAGCCTCATCCCATTCATAGCGCATATTTGTGAGTGTAGTGACATCCTGTAGCTACGTCAAGCCTGATGTTTTCTTTAAGGGGACTGACGATCTATTACGCCAAATCTGGGAGGCGGTCAAGCGCTTTTCGTGGCTTTTCGTGGCGAAGCAGGCGTCGGGACTGGCTTTTCGAGGGAAAGCGTGAAGGCGGCCAGCAATCCATCACGGTCTGGCAGCCGGAGCGAAAGAGAACGGGGAGTGTGCTTCGCCTACGGCTCGCATTGATGCGGCAGGCGGTTGGCCTCGTGCGCCGGACGTTCCCTCCGATGGGGTATGCCGCACGATGTCCAACCCGGAGCAGCCAGTCGATTTCCTCGTGCCTGTCCTGGGGCCGAACGGGACTGAGTATAGTGATCGGCATAGTATGCGGATACAGCGCGAACACGTCCAAGTGATTCTCGTTTCGATTCCCGCACTTGTCAACCATCTTTCCAATTATCGAGGATCTCAGAAAAGAGGCTTGCGAATTCTCAGGAGTGAGATTATATTAACATATAACTCTCAACAATTGGAGGTTGCCATGCATACGACGAATCTGCGTAAGGTCGGTGGCTCGATCATGCTGGCCGTTCCGCCTGCCCTGCTCGACATCCTGCGCTTGCGACCTGGTGCCAGAGTCGGCATTGCAGTTGAAAGCGGCCGGCTCGTTGTGGAGCCGCAGAAACGCCCTCGCTACACTCTTGAGGAACTCCTGGCCCAATGCCATCCCAAGGCCGGCCGGACAAAGGAAGAGCGCGAATGGCTGGATGATAAACCGATAGGCGGCGAGCTGATCTGATGAAGCGGGGCGAGATCTGGCTGGTCGCACTCGATCCTGTGGCAGGACATGAACAAAAGGGCCACCGCCCGGTGTTAATTGTTTCGCCGGAAGCCTTCAATCGCGTAACCACTGTGCCCGTGGTTGTCCCGATTACGAGTAGGGGACAATTCGCGAGGACGGCTGGGTTTACCGTGCCTCTGTCTGGTGCCGGGACGAAAACGACAGGCGTCATCCGGTGCGACGAGCCCCGTGCCCTTGATCTTGGCGCTCGCAACGGCAGGAAACTGGAAAGCGTCCCTGATGCGGTCATGGATGAAGTGCTCGCGAGGTTAGCGCCGATTTTCGAGTGATTCAGAACGCCAAAAATGACCTGCTGCAATCTCTCTTCTTTAGCATGCTTTGATGTGGTGAGGGGGCCTCTGTCGTGATACAATACCGCGCGTTTCGGTAAGAGTGCGGTCGTTGTCGAATGGGTACGATGAGCGTTGGTTTTGTGATCGGCGTTGCGGGGGCGCGTGATCTGTTTCTGGAAGAGGAGATGCGGCGGGGATGACGACAGGAGCTCCGGCAGCTCGTTATAGCATGCTGGAGGTTGCGCTGGCGCAACTGGATTCGGTGGCGGGGCGACTCGCGCTCGATCCGGGCATTCACAAGCGGCTGCGGAAGCCCCAGCGATCCCTCGTCGTGTCGGTTCCGACCCTGATGGACGATGGCCGACTGGAAGTCTTTACCGGCTTTCGGGTGCAGCATGACCTGACCCTGGGCCCGACAAAGGGGGGAATCCGCTATCATCCAGGTGTGGACCTCGACGAGGTGACGGCCCTGGCGATGCTGATGACCTGGAAGTGTGCGCTGATCGGCCTTCCGTATGGAGGCGCCAAAGGAGGGATCTGCTGCGACGCCACCCGGATGTCGCAGGGTGAACTTGAACGGATGACGCGCCGCTATACCTCCGAAATCATCCTCGTAATCGGCCCTGATCAGGATATTCCGGCTCCTGATCTCTATACGAACGAGCAGATCATGGCCTGGATGATGGATACGTACAGCATGCACCGGGGTATCACGATGCCCGGCGTCGTCACGGGCAAGCCGCTGCTGCTGGGGGGATCGCTGGGCCGCGCCGAGGCAACCGGCCGGGGTGTCTACTATACGGTGAAGGCGGCGGCCCGGGAATATGACATGCCGTTGAAGGGGGCGCGGGTGGCGGTCCAAGGCTTCGGCAACGTCGGCGCAATTGCGGCCAAGCTGTTGTATGAAGAAGACTGCCAGGTGATCGCGGTGAGCGATAGTAAGGGCGGGATCTACAACGCCAAGGGGCTCAACATTACGACCGTGTTGGCTGAAGACGCCGAAGGAGGCTCCGTTACCCAGCACCGTAACGGCGATCGAATTTCCAACGAGGAGCTCCTTGAGCTCAACTGCGATATTCTGGTGCCTGCGGCGACGGAAGGACAAATTACACAGAAGAACGCCGATCGTATCCGAGCCCGAATCATCGCCGAGGGAGCAAACGGACCGACGACACCGGAGGCCGATCAGATTCTTGCGACGAAAGGGATTGCCGTCATCCCGGACGTGCTTGCGAACGCCGGCGGCGTCGCGGTCTCGTACTTTGAGTGGGTACAGGATCTGCAGCAGTATTTCTGGCATGAGCATCAAATCAACGAACGGTTGGCTGAGGTCATGATCTCGGCATTTCAGCGGGTGATGGCGATGTCCCGTAAAGAGCAGGTTAACCTTCGGACGGCCGCGCTGATGCTGGCCGTCAAAAGGGTAGCTGACGGCAAGCGACTCAGGGGGTTGTATCCATGACGCGGATCGCAAGACTCATCGCCAGAGAGGTCCTTGACTCCCGAGGCCACCCGACCGTAGAAGTGGATGCCGTGTTGGATGACGGCTCCGTCGGACGGGCAGCCGTTCCGTCCGGCGCGTCGACCGGCCGACACGAGGCACTGGAACTGAGGGATGGGGATCCGGCCCGCTATGCCGGGAAAGGTGTACAAAAAGCGATCCGTCATATCCATGAGCTGATTGCTCCTGTCCTGGTGGGCAAACAGGCTGACGAGCAGGCGGCCATCGACCAGGCGCTCATTACGCTCGACGGAACCGACAATAAGTCGAGGCTAGGCGCCAACGCAGTACTGGGTGTCTCGCTTGCTGTTGCAAGGGCCGCCGCAATCGGACGAGGGCTTCCGCTGTACCGATATCTTGGAGGTCCGACAGCGACGATCCTTCCGATCCCTCTTATGAATATTCTTAATGGCGGCGCGCACGCCGACACCAACGTCGATTTTCAGGAGTTTATGATTGTGCCTGTGGGAGCGCCTACCTTCACTGAGGCGATCCGGTTCGGGGCGGAGGTATTCCATACATTAGGTGGCGTGTTGGCGGGGAGGGGCTACAGCTCGACAGTAGGCGATGAAGGCGGTTTTGCGCCACGCCTGCGCTCAAATGTTGAAGCAATCGAGCTGATTCTGGAGGCGATCGCCAAGGCGGGGTATCGGCCGGGCAGCGACATCGCGCTTGCGCTTGATCCGGCCGCAAGTGAGTTCTTCGACGGGAATAAGTATGTCTTTAAGAAATCCGACGGCTCAATCCGGGACGCTGCAGGGATGATTCGATTCTACAGCGACTGGGTCCGCCAGTATCCGATTGTCTCGATCGAGGATGGCTTGGCTGAGGACGACTGGCCGGGTTGGAAGGCGCTCACCGCCGAACTTGGAAAGCGGACGCAACTGGTGGGCGATGATCTCTTCGTGACAAGCAGCGACCGGCTGACCCGCGGGATCGATGAGGGTGCTGCCAATGCGATTCTTATCAAGCTCAACCAGGTCGGGACGCTCACGGAGACACTCCAGGCCATGGAGTTGGCGCGGTCTGCCGGGTACCGGACCGTCATCTCGCATCGGTCGGGTGAAACCGAGGACACGACAATAGCCGATCTGGCGGTGGCGACGGGCGCGAGTCAGATCAAGACTGGCTCCCTCAGCCGGACCGAACGGACCTGCAAGTATAATCAACTGCTTCGGATTGAGGAAGCGCTGGGGCCGGATGCGGTCCTGGCGGCTCCTTTTGCCAAGACATCGTAACGCAGTTACGGTCGTCGGCCTTCTGAGGTCCCTCGTCCGCCTGCCGGTTCAGGCTCGCTTGCCTGCAGTTCGGATGCGACACTGAGACCGGCAACCTGCCGTACGCTCTCCTCGAACTCCTTCAACTTGGCCATTTCGAGTTTAAGTTTACCGAGTTGCTCGGCCTGTCCTTGCAGGAGCGAGATCATTGTGCGGTTTTCACGCTCCAAATATTTCATACGGGTCCGGTAATACTGGTCCCGGCCCAGATTGACTAATGTGACAATCGAGCCGACGGTCAGGCCCATCAGCACGATGGAGGACAGGGCGATGGTCCGCCTCGACAGGTAAAACTGCCGCATCAGACCGCCTTCAGTAAAGGCCATGATCGTCACGACACCCCGGAACCCGGCGCCGATAATAGATCCCAGCGTCCAAAGACCGTGAAATGCCCCCCTCAGCACTCCGCATCGCTATCCCTCCTTACCAAAGCTGACAGCTATTAGCTGATCGCTAACGGCTGATTACTGCCAGTTATCGTCTTCCGAAATGATCGTATCCGCCGGTCAGCGTCACCGTACTGCCGTCTTGCCGTTCGACTCGGCATTCCTGACCCGCGTGTTGCACCTCCCCCACCTCGGTGACAGTCACGACGTCAGGGAAGATGGCGGCTATATCGGCAGGCTCCCACGACGAGGTAAAGAGCAGCTCGAAGTCCTCTCCGCCCTGCAGCGCCATGGCAAGCGGATCATGACCGAAGCGCTGCGCAACGGCTGCCGCTGCCTGATCGATTGGAATCCGATCCGCTTTGATCGTCGCCGAGACCCCGCTCTCACGACACAGGCGGACCAAGTCCAAAGCCAGCCCGTCGCTCACGTCGATCATTGCCGACGCGGCTCCGGCCTCCGCCAGCGCCCGTCCCTCTCGAATCCTTGGAATAGGACAGAGATGTCGCTCGATGGCCTGCCTGGCGGCCTCTCGGAGCGATTCAGAAACTTCAAACGGGATCTCGACCTGATCGTCACGGAGGCGGCACCCGGCTTTAAGCGCCGCGAGACCTGCCGCCGCTGCGCCTAACCGGCCCGTGACCCAAATCCGCTCCCCTGGTTTCGCGCCGGAACGCGTCACCGCCCTCCCTGTTTTTACTTCCCCCACCAGGGTTACGCCGATTGTAAGAGTGGAGGAGGCGGAGAGATCCCCACCGATGATCTCGACCCCAAATCGTACGCCTTCCTCGTGGAGGCCACGATAGAGCTCATCGACAAACTCGATCTCTCCATCAGGCGACATTGCCAGTACGGCTAACGCGGCGCGCGGCAGGCCCCCCATCGCGGCAATATCACTCAGATTCACTCCCATCGCCTTACGTCCGAGACGATAGGGCGTGATGGTCTGCAGCGTGAAATCGACCCCCTCGACGAGCAGGTCCGTCGTGAGCAGAAGATCTGTGCCCGCTGCAGGCCGCAACGCGGCGCAGTCGTCGCCGATACCCAGAACGGCATCGCGCGGTTGAGGCAGGATGCTTCTGATCCGTTCGATCAGGCCACATTCGCCGATAGTCGACACCTTCATCGGTCATCCTCAGCCCCCTCACCATGCTTCTCTCCGTACCTAGGGGGTACCCGTGGGGAGAGGGAGGGGTGAGAGGTATCGGGATGGACGCTGCGCACGGCATAGAGACGATCGGCGAGTCGAGCGAATTCATCGAGGCTCAGGGTTTCCCCGCGGCGCTTCGGATCGATCTCTACATCCGCCATGGTCTGCTCCAGAGCTGCGGGCTCCGCCATAATACCGGCCTGCAGCAAGGCATTGCGCACCATCTTCCTGCGCTGCCCGAAAGCCGCCCGCACGACCCGAAACAGCAGATCAGGGGATCGTACCGTCACCCTGGGTTCCGGCAACAGGTCGAGGCGAACGAGGGTAGAATCCACCGCGGGCTTCGGATAGAAGGCTGTTCGCGGGACCTGCGCCACCGCTGTGACATCGGCCTCGTAGCGACAACGGAGTGTTAAGGCGCTGTACCCCTCTTCGCCAGGCTCCGCCAAGAGCCGCTGCGCGACCTCTCGTTGCACCATCACCAGGAGAAAGGAGAAGTGTCGCCGCAGTGGGATTAACTGAAGAATCAGAGGAGTAGCCACCGAATACGGGAGGTTGGAAACCAGTTTAGCTGGTTGATGTGCGGGGAACATATCAGCGAGCACACGCGCGAAATCGAATTCGAGGGCGTCACCACAGATTAATGAAACCCTGGGGCGATCGCCGAGGCGCTCCACCAGCAATCGATGGAGCCCTGGATCCCGCTCAATGGCCATCAGCCAACCCGCCCGTTCAGCCAGACCCTCAGTCAGGACACCCGTGCCGGGACCGATCTCCACCACGATATCCTGCGATCCGATGTCCGCCGTGCGAAGAATGAGATCGCGAACCGCAGTCGAGATAAGGAAGCTTTGTCCAAGACCTCGTTTCGGCAACAGACGGTATTGGCGGAGCAGCGCACGTGTCTCGTGTCCGAGAGAGAGTGGCCGGTTCGAGTGGCTAGTCTCGCGCATTCACGGAAGCGCCATACAAGCGTGTTTATCCCGAGCAGCAGCATGGCCTGTGCGTATACGGCGATCGCATCTGCTGTGACATCCTAGGGGGTGGTCGATTGCCAGAGCGCATTATCCAGGACGGCGTCCTTCAACTCTGAGAGCATATCGGACATCGAGGCGAACGCGCCGCTCAGGAGGCCGATAGATGGCTTGCGGCTGCGCGGATCCTGGACAAAGGCCATGCCGATCCGTTGTGCCGCCAGTGGGGCCATCTCAGAATGTGGAAACTCAGCAATGAGGCGCTGAAAGGTCGCCTTGGCCGGCGCCTTCTGCTCGAGTTCCCAGAGCGACTCCCCAAGATAGTACAGGGCCTGGTCGTCGTATTCTGAGCCCGGGTACTCCTTCAGAATCGACTCGAACCGCGGAATGGCAGCCCCATAGGCCTCTTGGTTGAAGTAAAATTTACCGACGTACAGCTCCCTCTGAACCAGTTGCCGAAGGCACTCTGTTAATTTGGCCTGCGCGTCCGGCGCGAACTGAGAGTCGCGAAAGTCACTGAGCAGGGCCCGGAACTCCCTCGCCGCCTTATTGGTCATGGTCTGATCGCGGTCGACCTTTTCCATCTGACGGAAGTAGGAGAGTCCCGTGTAATATTGGGCTTCATCAACCTGCTCATGTTGGGGAAACAGTTCAATAAATCGCTGGTACTCGGCGCGAGCCTCATCGTACCGCTTCTCGTCGAAGTAGCTACGACCCACGCTCAGGCGAGCTACGGGGACCAACTCGCTTTCAGGAAAGTGGTTAATCAAGCGCTGCAGGTGTTTGCGCCCCTCGTCATACTTCTTCAGGGCGATAGCTGCCTCACCCTGACCCATTAACTCCTGGTCCGAGCCGGCAGGCGTGTCGTCCGGCTTCGATGAAAAAAGCTCGAACGTTGTGCACCCCGAGACCGAAAGAAGGAGCATCAGACAGCCGGCTACGAACAGTTGGCGCCACATGCGGGACCCCTCATGTAATATCTCCCAGCAGTTCGAGAAACATTCACGTTCATGTACTTGATACAAACACAAGAGTGTCGAGATACGACCGGAGTGATGACTTCGAATGACCGAATAAGAGATTGGAGTGAAAAAGGGCGTCGGCGATCCGCGATGGGTTCGACGATCAGGCCGATTCGGCCTTCTTCTTATACAGGATGATGGGTGATTTCCGTTCCACGACGGTCTCGCGGTTGACAATGCACTCCGCGATGCCCGACTGCGACGGGATCTCATACATGATGTCGAGCATGATCTCTTCAAGAATCGCCCGCAGGCCACGCGCGCCGGTCTGACGCTTCGCTGCCTCCTGAGCCACCGCGCTGATCGCATCGTCGGTAAAGGTCAATTTCACGTGCTCGAAATCAAAGAACCGCTGGTACTGGCGCAATAAGGCGTTTTTCGGTTCCACGAGAATCCGCACCAGCGTCTTTTCGTCGAGCTCATGCACGACCGCCATGACCGGCAGCCGCCCCACCAACTCGGGGATGAGGCCGTACCGAAGCAGATCTTCCGGTTGAACATTGGTCAACAGTTCACCGATCCGTCTCCCTCGCCTTTGCTGAATCTCGGCGCCGAATCCCATCGACTTCTGACCGATTCGATGTTCAATCACCTTGTCTAACCCGACGAATGCGCCGCCGCAGATGAACAGAATATTCGTCGTATCGACCTGCAGGTACTCCTGCTGGGGGTGTTTCCGCCCGCCCTGCGGCGGAACATTGGCCACGGTTCCCTCCAGGATCTTCAGCAGCGCCTGTTGCACGCCCTCCCCGGAGACGTCCCGCGTAATGGAGGGATTTTCAGACTTGCGCGCAATCTTGTCGATCTCGTCGATGTAGATGATGCCTCGCTCGGCCCGCTCCACATCGTAGTCTGCGACCTGCAGCAGACGCAGGATGATGTTCTCCACGTCCTCCCCGACATATCCCGCCTCGGTGAGGGTGGTGGCATCGGCGATGGTGAACGGTACGTCCAGGATCTTGGCCAGCGTTTGGGCCAGCAGTGTCTTGCCGCAGCCGGTCGGACCGATCAGCAGAATATTGGACTTCGTCAGCTCGACGTCGTCAAAGGTCATCCGGGCATTGACACGCTTATAGTGGTTGTGAACGGCGACGGCCAGGCTCTTCTTGGCCCGATCCTGGCCGATGACATACTGGTCCAGGATCGATTTAATCTCGGACGGTTTGGGAAGCTCGCCCAGGCTCTTGCCCTTTTCCTCCTCCCATTCCTCCGCGATAATGTCGTTGCAAAGCTCGATGCACTCGTCGCAGATGTAGACGGTAGGACCGGCGATCAGCTTCCGGACGTCGTCTTGGCTTTTTCCGCAAAAGGAGCAGGTGAGTTTTCCCCCGCCTTTAACCGCCTTGGCCATCCACTTCTCCCTCTAGCGCTCCAGTATCGCTACGCTGCCTGGAACCTGAAACTGTCCATACGACCTGGACTCCGAACCGATGTAGCTGACAATGGTTACCAATGTGACTGCAATCGGCGAAATCCTATGAGTTGGTTCATGCTGAGAATCTATGGCGACGGGACCGTAGTTGATGATGGAAGGCCGTCGCGCGAGTAGATCACCTCGTCAATCAGGCCGTATTCTTTCGCTTCCCCCGGCGACATAAAAAAGTCGCGGTCGCTGTCCTTCTCAATCCGCTCCAGCGGCTGGCCGGTGTGGTTGGCAATGATCCGGTCCAGCTCCTGTCGCATCCGCAGGATTTCTTTTGCCTGTATCTGAATATCGGACGCCTGTCCCTGGGCCCCTCCGTACGGCTGGTGGATCATGATCCGCGCGTGGGGGAGCGCATAGCGCTTCCCCTTGGCGCCGGCCGCCAACAGGAGCGCGGCGCCGCTGGCCGCTTGTCCCATACAGATCGTCTCAATCGCCGGTTTGATATACTGCATGGTGTCATAGATCGCCAGGGATGCCGTCACCGACCCGCCCGGTGAGTTAATGTAGAGATGGATATCTTTGTCGGGGTCTTCGGCTTCCAGAAAGAGGAGCTGGGCAATGATGAGGTTCGACTCCGAGTCATCGATCGGCGTGCCGATAAACAGGATTCGGTCCTTCAGGAGGCGAGAAAAAATATCATAAGCCCGCTCGCCCCGGCTGGTTTGCTCAACAACCATTGGAATCAGTTGCATAGCGTACGGCTCCCTTTATGCGGCGCTCAGGCGAGGGTGACGATATTGGCCCCTTCCACAATATGAGCCCGCTCGTATAGGAGATCGAGTGCCTTCCGCTCCAGCATGCGAGTTCGGAAGGCCTCAATCCGCCCCTCCCGCTCTAACATGTCGCGCAAGGCCTCCGGTTTCCGATTCAAAGCGGCAGCGGCCGTTTCGACCTCTTTATTCAGTTCCTCCTCCGATATAGTAAGCCCTTCCTGCTTTGCCACCGTCTCCAGCAGAAGCGAGTCCTGAACCCGTTTGGAGGCGAGTTCTCTCGCCTTGGTCCGCATCGTCTCGTCTTCTTCCCGCTGCGTCGGGGTCGTCTTGCGCCCGCCTGCGCTTCGATGTAGATCGGCGAGGATGGCCTCGACCTCCGCATCCACCAGCGACTCCGGGGGATCGAAGGGATGGGCGGTGCGTAATTTGCCAAGGACCTGATCCTTCAGGCGCGTCACTTGCTCTCGCTCCTTATGTGCCAACAGATCCTGCTTGACCTTGTCCCTCAGCGCCTCAATATTGTCACATCCAGCCGCTGCCTTGGCGAAATCATCATCCAACGGCGGTACCCGCTTTTTCTTGACCTCTTTGACGGTGACTTTGAAGAGTATCCGCTTCCCCGCCACCTCTCGTCGTCCATAATCGTTCGGGAAATCCAGCGAGAAATCCTTCAGGTCGCCCTTCTTGAGGCCATGCAGTTGGGCCTCAAACTCCGGGATAAACTGGTGGGCCCCGAGAAGGATCGAGGCATTTCGGCCGCTCGCGTCCTTGAGCAGCTTACCACCGGCCAAGCCTTCATAGTCTATTACCAGCAGGTCTTCCTGCAGCGCGGGCCAGCCATCCATCGGTACGTACTCTGCCGCTCGTCCTCTGAGATACTCCAGGGCCTGATCGACCTCAGAGTCCGTTACCTCAAGCTTTTCCTTGTGGGCTTCAACCCCTACGTAGCCCGAGAGCTGCAGCGCGGGCTTTACGTCGAAGGTCGCCCGGAAGCTGAGAGGCTTGCCCTCTTCGTAGACGACCTCCTCCAGCACGGGCTCGCTGATCGGATTCAGATTCGTTTCCTTGAGCGCCTGACCATAACTTTCCGGGATCAGTTCCTTGAGCGCCTCTTGCTTAGCCTCATCCTTAAAGCGTGAACGCAGGAGATCTCGGGGAATCTTTCCGGGCCGGAAGCCAGGCAATCGAACCTTTTTAGCGAGGTGCAAATACACCGTCTCCACCTTTTCTACAAGGCGTTCGGCAGGCAACTCAATTCGCAGTCCACGTTTGGTGCTGCTGATCTCTTCGATATCTACTTTCATGATTATCTCGGGATTAGATGTCGGATTCATGGTGCGAGAGGGGGGACTTGAACCCCCATCCGCCAAAGGCGGACTGGA
This sequence comes from Candidatus Methylomirabilis lanthanidiphila, assembly GCA_902196205.1. Lineage (NCBI taxonomy): Bacteria > Methylomirabilota (SeqCode) > Methylomirabilia (SeqCode) > Methylomirabilales (SeqCode) > Methylomirabilaceae (SeqCode) > Methylomirabilis (SeqCode) > Candidatus Methylomirabilis lanthanidiphila. The sequence continues at coordinate 11,600 of CABIKM010000024.1, forward strand.
TCCTAAGTCCAGCGCGTCTGCCATTCCGCCACTCTCGCGTGAGTCTCGGAGCAGGAACCATGAAAACTATACCATACGCTCAAGCCTCTGTCTACACAACTGCTTCCCCACAGACAATCCTTGGCAGGCGCGGGGAGAGGGTGGTGAGGATTTCGTATGGGATGGTCTTGAGACGCTCTACCCACTCTGCGATTGAGATCTGTTCCTCGCCGTCCCGACCGAGCAGCGTGACGATATCCCCCTCACACGCCTCCCGCACATCAGTGACATCGATCAGACATTGGTCCATCGTGATGGTTCCAACTTGTCGAACCCGCCGACCGCGGACCAGGAAGTCGATGCCGTTGGAAAGGGCGCGGGAGACCCCATCGCCATATCCGATGGACACGGTAGCCAGTCGTGTCCGGTGCCCTGTTCGAAAGGTATGACCGTAACTGACACCGGTCCCCGGTGGAACCGTCTTGACGAAGACAATCCTGGCTTTCAGGGAGAGGGCAGGGCGAAGGGCCACGACTGTCTGCAGGTGAGAGCTTGGATACAGACCATACTGAGCCAGCCCGATCCGGACCAAGTCGAAGTAAGTGTCGGGGAACGTCAAGGTGGCGGCAGAATTGGCCAAGTGCACTAAGGGAGGCCGGATCCCTTGCCGCCGCAAGGTATTCACCAGCTTGGCGAACCGTTCGAATTGCTCCAAGGTTGTTGTGGGATCGATGGCGTCAGCCGTGGCGAGGTGGCTGTAGAGGCCGGCAACCGTGACATTGGGCAGGACCCTTATCGCGCTCAAGAGCTCCTGAGCCTCCTGCCAGGCAACTCCCAGGCGAGTCATGCCGGTATCGACCTTCAGGTGAATCTGAATCGACCCCAGATCCGCCGCGGATAATCGGCGGGCTTGGTCGAGGCTGCAGACAGTCGGCTGCAGCCGATACTCGACAAGCGTCTCGACCTCCTCTGTACAGATTGCGGGGCCGAAGAGGAGGATTGGCGCGTCGATCCCTGCCCTTCTGAGTTGAATTCCTTCTTCAATTGTGGCAACCGCAAGCCACGACGCGCCGGCTGACAGCGCGGTCCGAGCGACCGCAACCGCGCCATGCCCGTAGCCATCAGCCTTGACGACCGACATGAACTGCGTGGAGGGTTTGAGCAGCCGTCTGATCGCCACGATATTGTGGCGAATCGCCCCGAGATCGACCTCTACCCAGGCGCGATGAGTCGGAGGCATTCGATCGGCTGCCCAGCCGAGTCCCTGATCACTGCTCATACATTCTGACCGTATCGTTGAGGAGATCTTACCGGAGTATTTAGCCCAGAAACTTCCGAATCCAGGCCGCCCGAAGGATCAGGTCGCCGAGGTCCTTGACATTTCCATCTTTGACCCGCTTGATGATCGTCGCCGTGACCTCGCGGTGGGCATGATCCTGGGGGACGGTGAGGGGAAGCAGTCGGATCGTCGTCCGGATTTCCTCTGCCTCGGTGGGAGGGAGGAGAGCCAACGCCTCCTCATTCAGATACCGAAGGGCATCTTGAAGGTCGGCCTCGAATCCTGGGTCAACCTCCCTCAGGAAGGCCAGATCCTCCTGATTAAGACACGCGAGGCCAAGGATCTCCGGCGGCAGGCCTAAGGAGTAGAGGGCCGCGCAGAAGGAGATGGCCCGGGGAAGCGAGACCCCGCCAAGGCTCCGGCTATAGCCGAACAGACCGATATGAAGTTTCCGCATCCGCCGTCTGGGGACGGCGGGGGCGATGTGATTCATGAGGGGCGCTATCGCCCTCACTTGACGCTGATAGCAGGCGGAGATCCGTTCAATCAGCTCAATGACCTTTCCCTCCGGTTCTACCGGCCTGGCGTTCTTTCTAGGTGCGCTCTTGAGGGTCTCGATAGCCCGAATGATCGCAGGGGCCGGATAGTCGTACTTAAAGGCCGACTGGATCGTGAACGTCTGAACACTCGGGTGCTCAGCAAGGTGTCGTTCCACCGTATCGGGTCGGAAGTTACCCCGAAACGGGGCGCTGCCGGCCCCAAGGATCGTATAGATGGGAATTCCCAACTCCTGCTCCAGCCTATCCAGGCGACTTAAGGCTACCTTGACCAGGAGGCTCGCCGCCAGGCTGCCGTAGTTCAAGGCGGGATCGGAACGGGCCAGAAAGACGCGCTGGTACGGAAGGTCTTTGCCCTGCAGGTACGCGCGGACAATCGTGTCGGCCCGAAGCAGCGAATCCTTATCTTCGATCAAGGGGATGATCTGGATGGCGGCGGGGTGAAACTCTCCAATCCACTCTTTAAGGGGAATGTCGCCGGGGGTCAGAACCGCCTCCCCTTTCCCCGTGACAAAGACCTGATAGTACCGGAGGACCCGGTTCAACTCCTCCGCCGAGGTAGTCATGGGGAAGATGATCTCGAAGATGGGGGCGACATCCTCCCCGTAAAAGAGGCGGGCCACATCGTTTGCTCTGGGGATGCCCTGAAGAACCTCAAGGAGGATCTTCCCCTGCGCCTTTTCTACACCAGGGTTCGGGACTCGCAGGGTCAGGAACATCTCCCGCCCCAGGGGAAACGCCCGGAAGAAGCCCTCGTAGGTCGTCAGGAGCTTCTCGACGACGAACTCATCGACCTCCTTCCCCTCGAAGTCCCACATCTGCTCATCGCAGCCCAGATGGGAAAAGGCGTAGTAGGCCTCCCGGATCTCGTCCATCCCCTCCATGACGGGTCCTTGGGCAAAGAAGGGGACGGTGACGTTGTCCGGATGCTGGGTGCTCATGCACCGGGGGATACGTCGGCGGGCATCGAGATCGATCACCGCGCTACTCTCGATCGGTTGTCTGATTGGAATCCGGATGATTATCCCTGAAGACGCGGCTGACAAGGATATCCTCAGCCTCAATCGTCACCAGATCCTTTTTCGTGAGGGTATCTTGATGTTGCGCGAACAGGCGGTTGGCCTGGCGCAGGCGGGCCCGATCAAGGGCATTGCGCACACTGCGGGCGTTGGCAAAGTTGGGCATCTGCATGCGCCTGACAAGATATTCATAAAAGACCTTTTCAGCGTCAGGGCTGAAACGGTATTGCTGCTTTTCCAACATCAGCTTCGCGATTGCGATCAGTTCGTCTGCCGTGTAATTCGGGAAATCCAGGTGATGCGCGACGCGGGAGGACATCCCCGGATTGCCCTGGAAGAATGTCTCCATGCGGTCCCTGTAACCGGCCAGGATGACCACAAGATCCTCTCGCTGATTTTCCATGACCTGGAGCAGAATCTCGATCGACTCCTGGCCGTAGTCGCGCTCATTCTCGGAACGGTAGAGATAATAGGCCTCGTCGATAAACAGCACGCCGCCCATCGCCCTTTTCAAGACCTCTTTGGTCTTGGGCGCCGTATGCCCGATATACTGGCCGACGAGGTCATCGCGCGTCACCGCCGCCAGATTGCACTTCCGGATGTACCCGAGGCGGTGCAGAATCTCGGCCATCCGCATCGCGACGGTGGTCTTGCCTGTGCCGGGATTGCCGGTAAAGCACATATGGAGGCTGGGCGGGCCCGACATGAGCCCCAGGCTTTTCCGCACCCTGTCAACCAACAACAAGGCGGCGATTTCTCGAATCCGCGTCTTAATCGGCTTCAGGCCGACCAGTTCCCGGTCGAGCTTGTCAAGGATCTCCTGAATCTGGGAATCGCGAAAGACGCCTGCAAGATCTACCGGCGTATCATCAGGGAGTCCGGACAGAGCCTTCTCTTCAGGGGTCTGTTCAATGTTCGCTTCGCTCATAGACTTCCTCGTTCAATCCCCCTCGCCCCCAATTTGGGGGAGAGGGCTGGGGTGAGGGGAGCCTTTGCAAATCCACAACGATTACCTGTAACTATACGGTGTAGGAAGGGAAGGGGGGTTGAACCCCTTCCCTTCCTACCCAGGATTTTCGATTGGTGCTCAGCTTGTATACCGCTCGCCCTCCGGCTTATCGGTGGCGTAGCTGTGTACGACGTAGTTGACCGTGCGGCCCTTCACCTCCTGGCGCACAAGGCCAAAGCCGGGCTCATGCGCCGGACGATGAACGATGAACGACAGTCGGATGGTCTCCCACCCTTTGTTGTGGTCGAAGGCGTTCACCTTGACATAGTGGTTGGGATAGGCCTTGCGGCAGGCATCGATCTCGTACATGATGCCGGCCGGGTCCTCCAGGTCGAACATCGGCAGGCCCCACATCTCCCAGAACGTATTGCGAGGATGCGGATCATCCGTAAATTCGACACTGACGGCCCATTTGTTCTTTAACGCGTACTCTACCTGCTTCCTGATCTGGTCATCGGTCAGATCAGCCAGGAACGAGAAGGTGCCTTGAGTAATTCGCATATTGTGTCCTCCCTTCCCACCTACACGGCCGTTGTGGTCGGAACAAAGTCCGCGGTATCGGTCGATGCGTAGGTGAAGCTAATATCCTTCCAGACCTCCAGCGCCGTCCGCAATGGCTGACACCACCGCGCGGCATTCGCCAGGATCTCCGGACCTTCGTTGAAGTAGTCTCGGCCCTCGTTGCGCGCCTGAACCATCGCCTCCAGGGCTACCCGGTTGGCCGTCGCGCCCGCCGCGATGCCGGTCGGATGGCCGATGGTCCCGCCGCCGAACTGGAGCACCACGTCTTCGCCAAAGTAGTGGAGCAACTGGTGCATCTGCCCGGCGTGGATGCCGCCTGAGGCGACCGGCATGACCTTGCGCAGCGACGCCCAGTCCTGGTCAAAGAACAGGCCATTCTGCAGGTTCATCGGGGTGTGGGTTTCCCGCAGGGTATCGTAGAACCCCTTGACCATATACGGATCGCCTTCGAGCTTGCCGATGACGGTGCCGGAGTGGATATGGTCCACCCCCGCCATGCGCATCCACTTGCAGATGACGCGGAAGTTGACGCCGTGATTCTTCTGGCGGGTATAGGTCGAATGACCGGCCCGGTGCAGGTGCAGCATCATATCGTTCTTCCGTGCCCACTTGGATATCGACTGGATCGCGGTGTAGCCGATCACCAGATCGATCATAATGATCAGACTGCCGAGTTCCTTGGCGAATTCGGCCCGCTCATACATGTCCTCCATGGTGCCGGCTGAGATATTGAGGTAATGCCCCTTCACCTCGCCCGTGGCGGCGGAGGCGCGGTTCACCCCTTCCATGGCGAACAGGAAACGGTCGCGCCAGTGCATAAATGCCTGCGAGTTGATGTTTTCGTCATCCTTGGTAAAGTCGAGGCCGCCTTTGAGCGCCTCATACACGACGCGGCCGTAATTCTTGCCGGAGAGCCCCAGTTTCGGCTTGATGGTGGCGCCCAGCAGCGGGCGGCCGAACTTATCCAACCGCTCGCGCTCCACCACGATCCCGGTGGGCGGCCCCTGAAAGGTCTTCAGGTAGGCCACAGGGAACCGCATGTCTTCCAGACGCAGCGCCTTTAACGGCTTGAAGCCGAAGACGTTGCCGATAATGGATGCGCTCACGTTGACGATGGAGCCATCCTCAAATAGGTCCAGATCGTAGGCGATGTAGGCAAAATACTGGCCTGGACTCCCCGGTACAGGATCCACCCTGTATGCCTTCCCGCGATAGGCATCGTGATCGGTGAGACGGTCGGTCCACACGACCGTCCAGGTGGCGGTGGACGACTCGCCCGCGACGGCCGCAGCCGCCTCATCCGGATCCACACCCTCCTGAGGCGTGATGCGGAACACCGCAATCACGTCGGTGTCCTTCGGCTCATATTCCGGCCGCCAATACCCCATCTGCTTGTAAGGGACCACCCCCCCCGATTTATACCGGTCTTTTGGATCCTTGTTGGTTCCTGCTGCTCCTGCCATCGTTCCCTCCTTGGCTAACACCTTTACTTCATGTTCTACCGTTCTGTTGCCTCGCTTCCCCGGAACTCTTGGATCGTTTACCCCTTGCCTTCATCTCTTGTCTTGTTGAGCCTGATCGGACCCAGACCCATTCCAATACGTGGCTTTACCTTGCCTCTCCTCAATCATAAAGTCAAATAGGAAATTTTTGAGTCTATCATAAAGGTTAGTTTATAGTACGCTGTGCCGAATCATCGCTCATGCAGTGTTCCATACGTTTTTAATGTATTTATTGCAGTGATCGTCATTCCGGACTTGATCCGGAATCCAGTCCTGCCGCGCCTGTTTAGACTTCGAACATGATAGCAAAGCAGGCCAGCAGATAGCCATTCATGGCAAACCTTGACAAGCCTTCCCGAAGGCGAGAGAATCGCCGCACACTTTAGAGCTTCTTGCGCGCGTAACGAGCTGGCGCGAATACCCGGTTCATCGAGGAAGCTGCCGGCGCCGCATAAGGGGCCGCTCGCACGACCCGGTCAACGTTGGCATTCGCCGGATACGTAGAGAGGGAGGAATGGCGTGGCCAAAACTCACGGCAAGGGACCTCGATTCGTTCGCTACTTCGGCCCAGTAGTTGAGGCATTGAAGGAGCTCGGTGGATCAGGCAGCCCCGACGAGGTCAGGGCTGTGGTCGCCTCTCGACTCGCCATCTCCGAACAAGAGCAGAGTGAACAGCTCTCGAGTGGCTCCTCCCGTTTTGACAATCAGGTTGCATGGGCTCGTTTCTACCTCACTCGGGCTGGGCTTCTCGACTCGTCACGTCGAGGCATCTGGAGTCTCACGGAGAAAGGCCGCGCCACGACTCTGTCTCATACCGCGGCTCTGCAGTTGTTCAAGGAAGTTCATCAAGCTTTTTCTGTCGAGTGGAGGGCGCGGCTTAAGCCGGGCGAGAGTAGCGAGACGCTTGAGGAGTCCTCGGCGGAAGCAGTGGTGGGCGCCCAGGCCCCGGATCACCGCGAGCAACTCCTTACCATTCTAAAGGGATTGCCTGCTGCCGGCTTCGAGCGCCTGTGTCAACGTCTACTTCGGGAATCCGGATTCCAAAACGTTACGGTTACCGGTCGCTCCGGAGACGGAGGTCTTGACGGAAACGGTGTTGTTGAGGTGAATCCGTTCGTCAGCTTCCGCGTCTTGTTTCAGTGTAAACGCTATAGTGGGGCGGTAGCCCCGGCACACGTGCGAGACTTCAGGGGTGCCATGGCAGGTCGAGCCGACAAGGGTATCATTCTGACGACCGGTACCTTCACTGCTGAAGCACGCCGGGAGGCGGTGCGGGATGGCGTACCCCCCATTGAGCTGGTTGATGGTGAGAAGTTTCTCGACATGTTCGAGAAGCTGGAACTTGGCCTGAAGCCTCGGGTAGCCTTCGAGATTGACGACGGTTTCTTTGATGCCTTTCGAAAGTGAGAAACCGGTGAGAACTGGCTCGGCAGGGGCGTCCGCTGAATCGGATTGCTCCATTGAAGTGAGGCGATGGAATATCACGTTCTCGAGGCTCGGTACGTCGGCGGATATGTTGTGTGGCTCCGGTTTCGCGATGGTACGGCCGGGGAAGTCGATCTGGCCTCGGAGCTGCGTGGTCCGGTCTTCGAACCGCTCCGGGATCCCAGCTACTTCAAGGCCTTCATGGTGCATCCGGAGTTCCATACGCTCGTCTGGCCGAATGATGCAGACGTTGCGCCGGAATTCTTGTACCGCAATGTGCGGGTCACGGCCTAACCTTCCCTGCGTCTGACGCCAAATTAAAGTTTGCCTTTCATAAGGGCAGTAATTTGGACCATATTAAAGGCTGCCTTTATGGCGAGGAGCATGGCAACTTGCTGTCGGGCGCGAAGACGGCGGAGTGGACAGGCAGGACATGGAAGCTACGTTACGAGTCCTGAATGAGCTGGAACAGGCCGGAGTGATGAGCCGCTATGCGATCGGCGAGGCGATAGCCGCCACCTTCTATGCCGAGCCGCTGCTGACCTTCGACCTCGATGTGTTTGTCGTGCTGCCCCAGACGCGTGGCGGTCTCTTGACGCTGGAACCGCTGTACGAGGCGCTGCGTGCGCGCGGGTACCGCGAAGAGGATGAGTGTGTGAGCATCGAGGGGGTGCCGGTACAGTTTCTGCCGGCCTATAACGCGCTGCTGGAGGAGGCCTTGACTGAGGCTCGTGAGACGATGTATGAGGCGACGCCTACCCGCGTCTTGCGTGTGGAGCATCTGGTGGCCGTCGCGCTTCAGACGGGTCGCGATAAGGACCGTGAGCGGGTGCGCCTGCTACGGGAGGACGCGCCTTTCGACCCGGATTATCTGGCGGGCGTGCTCGCCCGTCACGGATTAGGAGAACGGTGGAATCAATGGCGGCCCTGAGTCCCGAGATGGCGAGGCTATTGGCTGTGAAGGAGTTGCGCCGGCGCAAGCTGGCCGGTCTGCCGTTCCCGGAAAAGGTACGAGCGGTGGTGCAACTCCAGCGGATAGTCGCCCCTATCCTGCGCGCGCGGGGCCGGCAGGTCCGCGTATGGAACATCGAGGAATCGGCTGCACGCCGGCCGCCGGGGACTCCATAGGCGAGACAGAAGACACTAACGTCCTATCCGGCCTACAAGGATTCCGGCGTGCCGTGGCTGAGGAAGGCGGGGCTGGAACCTTCCTACGCCGCGAGGCGCTGCCGCATGCCCCGGATGCCTGGTTTGTGCCGGATAGCATGAAAATCGGCTACGAGATCAGCTTCACTCGCCACTTCTTCAAGCCGCAGCCGCTGCGCACGCTGGAGGAGATCCGCGCCGACATCTTGGCGCTGGAGAAGGAAACTGAGGGGCTGGTGGGCGAGATCAATGGGGGCGGAGGGCGGTGATCCCCGGACCGAGCACTTGGGATCAGAGTTCCATCATCCTTGCATTTCTGGTATCACCAATCCGTTATTACAGGGAATGCCACCCGCTGGCCGGGGCCGGTTGGGAGGAGTTCCTGACCTCGACCCCGCGCGCCGCTTCGTCGTCTACCCGGGCGACGAGACCTATCCGATCGGCGGCGACACGTCGGCGATCCCACTGGATGCCCTAGCGCGGCAATTGGCGGAAGAAACGGCATGATCGCCGGCCTCTCCCGCGTAGGGGAGAGGGGGCTTTTGCTGCGAACTTCCCGGCGTCTGAAGCGTGCCTTGACATCTCAATGCTCGGCATAGTATAAGCACAACACGATCCCATCAGGTTGCACTGCCCAGAAAGTCCCCTCACCCCAACCCTCTCCCCCACATGGGGGCGAGGGGGAGTAAAAAGAGTTACGCTTCGTTTTGAGGCGCTGGGGACATTGGCGTCATTAGCTCAACAGAACCTGGAGTAGCCTTTCAATGAGCCAAGAATCGTGTCTGCATAATCAGCATCTGTCCTCAAATACCCCTGGTGCGCCGGGGGCTCAGCCGTCCATGGCGACCATGGCCCTCGAGTTCATCAAGGATGGCGATGTGGTCGGCCTGGGCACCGGACGGGCCGCGACCGCATTTGTCCGCGCCCTGGGTGATGCGGTCAAGGCCGGTCTTCGGGTGACGGGTGTGTCGACGTCGCAGGTCACCGCCGCGTTGGCGGCGCAGCTTGGGATACCGCTGGCGACGCTCGAAGAAGTCTCAAGCATCGACGTTACATTTGATGGCGCCGATGAGGTCGACCCCAAGTTGGACCTGATCAAGGGGTACGGTGGGGCGCACGTTCGGGAAAAGATCGTAGCCGCCTCGTCGCGACGGCTGGTCATCCTGGTGGGGGCCGAAAAGCTGGTGCCGGTCCTGGGGAGCCGCGGCATCCTTCCCGTAGAGGTCGTGCCGTTCGGGCTGTCCCTCTGCCGGCGCCGCCTCGCAGAACTTGGGTGCGGGCCAACTGCCCGCGAGCATTACGGGCAGCCGTTCGTGACCGACAACGGCAATCAGATCCTCGACTGCAGCATCTCGCCACTCTCTGACCCGGCCGCGTTCGAGCAGGCGATCCTCGGAATCCCCGGGGTGGTGGGAACGGGGCTCTTCATCGGGATGGCCGACACGGTGCTGGTGCAGGACGGCGATGCGGTCCACGTACAACAACGCGGAGACCGATGATGGGAGATCCGATGATCAGCAAAGGTGTGACCCTGACCCGTCATCTGCTGGATGACCGAACGCCGCTGGAGGGCGATCTTGGCGCGCTGCTCATCAAGATCGGCGCCGCTTCGAAACTGCTGTCGCGGGAGGTGAACCGGGCGGCGCTGCACGGCCGGTTGGGATACACCGGAGAGGTCAACGTCCAGGGAGAGCAGATCGCGCAGCTTGATCTGTGGTCGAATGAGGTATTTGTGGACGCGCTGAAGGAGACCGGTCTCGTCTGCACGATGGTTTCGGAGGAGATGGAGGCGCCGCTGCATGTCGACCGCAACTGCCTTCCCGGGAGCTATGTGGTCTGTTTCGACCCGGTTGACGGCTCGTCGAACATCGATATCAACGGCACAGTGGGGACCATCTTTTCAGTGCGGCACCGGCGCGGCCATGGCCGGGAGCACGTCGCCATGGATACCTTACAGAAGGGGACCGAGCAGGTGGCGGCCGGCTACGTCATGTATGGCCCCAGCACGATGTTTGTCTATGCCGCGGGCCACGCGGTACACGGTTTCACATGGGACCAAACGGTGGACGATTACCTGCTGACACACGCCGATATTCGGATTCCGCAGCGGGGTAAGACGTACAGTGTGAACTGTGGGAACTATCATCGCTGGGCGGAACCGACCCGCCAGGCCGTCGATTATCTGAGCACGCCGGACAAGGCGACAGGCCGCCCGTATTCGCTCCGCTATGTCGGATCGATGGTTGCAGACATGCACCGCACGCTGCTCGGAGGCGGAATATTTATGTATCCGGGCGAAGCCGGCGGTGGCAAGAACGCCAATGGGAAGCTCCGGCTCCTGTATGAGGTTGCGCCGATGGCCTATATCGTGGAGCAGGCCGGTGGACGGGCCAGCACCGGTGTTGAGCGGGTCTTGGATATCGAGCCGAAGGAATGCCATCAGCGCGTGCCGGTCGTCATCGGCAGCACCGACGACGTCGCGCTCGTTGAGGAGTTCTATCGGGGAAAGCGTTAGCAGGTTCCCGCAGCGATCGGTTCGGACCGCATCCCGCCAGACAGAGCAATAGAAAGGAGGGAGCGAGCATGAATACGCGTATCCGCGAGATCCTTGGTTGGTATAGCGCCGACAATCCTGGAACCTTGACGAACCTATCGCGGTTGCTGCAGCACGGCTATCTTGGCGGCACGGGCCGTCTGGTGATCCTGCCGGTCGATCAAGGGTTCGAGCACGGTCCGGCGCGAAGCTTTGCCGTCAACCCTCCAGCCTATCATCCGCACTACCACTTCGAACTCGCCATTGAGGCGCGTTGCAACGCCTATGCGGCCCCGCTCGGCTTCCTTGAGGCGGGCGCGGCCGAGTTCGCCGGTCAGATTCCCTTGATCCTCAAGCTCAACAGCCACGATGTGTTACACGACGAGAAGGACCCGCTTTCGGCAGTCACGGCCGGCGTAAAAGATGCGCTGCGTCTCGGGTGTGTCGGCGTGGGCTTCACGATCTACCCCGGCTCGGCTCATTGCGCTGCGATGTACCAGCAGTTCCGCGAGATCGCGGCTGAGGCCAAGGCGTCCGGCCTGATCGCCGTCTGCTGGTCGTACCCGCGCGGCTCCGGCCTGAGCAAGGAGGGCGAGACGGCGATCGACGTGGTGGCCTACGCGGCGCAGATCGCAGCGCAGCTTGGCGCGCACCTGATCAAGGTGAAGCTGCCCACAGCCCACATCGAGCAGCCGGAGGCCAAGAAGGTCTACGACAAGACCAAGGTGCCGATCGGGACGCTGGCAGAGCGCGTCCGGCATGTGGTCCAGAGTGCTTTTGACGGGCGACGGATGGTGATCTTTTCCGGCGGGGCGGCCAAGGAGGATGATAACGCGGTCCTGGATGAGATCCGGGCCATCCGCGATGGGGGCGGGTTCGGCACCATCATCGGCCGCAACTCGTTCCAGCGCCCCCGCGCCGCCGCCATCGACCTGCTCACCAGGATCATGAAGATCTACTCCGGCGAGATGCAGTAGGCGTGGCGACAGTACTCAATGCTGAGTTGTAACGTGGGGTAGGGGCCCTGCGTTGCAACCGTCTGGTTTATAGCGTTGTTCGGCGTTCCCTCTTGGTTATCATCTCCCGCTTCGCGGCCGCGTACGCGACCTCCTCAAGCTCGATGCGTTCTTTGATTACCCGAGCAAGCCACTCCTCAACCCCGGCAGCATGATGCATTCGGGCGAGGAACGCCGCCCTTTCAGCCAGGTCCGGCGGAATGGAGAAGGCGCCTCGCTTGGCCCGTCGCACTGCAATGGGCGTTCCCCACGCTTTGTCCTCGCCGACCTGCGAGACCACGAGGTCGTCGATCTGTTTCGGAGACAGGTGTTTTACCTTGGGGGATCTCTTCGTGTTCATACTGGCCACCCTGTAATGATCCGGACCACGTTTCCGGGTTTGAGTTGAAAGATGATCTTCAGCGATCTTCCGGCCCCGGTTCGGCCAATCAATTGAAAACGGTCCGTGAATTGCCTGTTCCGCCGCACGATAAAGTCGGAGAAGCAACACTCCACAGCCTCTTCGAACGACACACCGTGGGTAGCGAGTTTATCGCTATCGAAGTCGTACTCGAAGTCACTCGGCTGGAAGCGGCTCCAGTTTACCAAGACAGGTGTCCCTATTCATAGATTTTCTCGCCAAACGCTAAAATCAGCGGTGGCTGCAAGACGTCCAATGGATTGCCTTGTTATACGGGTTCAAAAAAGTCCTTTCAAATGCCTCGTTGTTGCTGGCCTCAAAGAGTCATAGTGGTTCCTGTTATATCCTGATGCAAAACTTATGGCCCGATAGAAAAGATCTTTAAATGTATCCGATGACATATTTTCTAGATACTTCCAGTCCGAGATTCTTGGTGAGGGTGTGTAGAAGAGGATGGCGAAATCATTCAGGGCAGTAAAATAGTCATGCAGCATTTCTATTAGATAAGAAGAGTGATAAATGACACGGTTCGTCTTCAGCTCCTCTCGGAAAGGCTCCAACAAAGGGAGCACCTCGGATTCTTTAATGTCATGTCCAGTTTTGTTGCAGATTCGGTGTAGCTCATCTAACACCCCGGTTAGCCGAAAGAGGTTGTGTTTAGATAGTAGCTGTGCAAACCTCAATATTTTCCGTCGCGACAGACTGAATTCTATTTGTTTTGAAATATCACCACACCAAAAAGAAAACCTCGGTTTCTCCTTGAGCCATGAATCAAGACTCTCGTACGCATCAATGAATTTTGAAGACTCCCAAGCGTCCTTATGTCTCTCAACCAACCACCTTGCCCCCGTGAACAGGGATAGCTGGCACGGTCTACCCGATAGCTCGACGGCGCTTCCAGCTAAGAGTTCAAAAACATGTATGCAAAACAAATCAAAGCAAGAATCAGAATGGAAGTAGATATTTTGATCTGGAGGCTTTCCAGTGACTCCATATAAATCCTTGTTAATAATTGCAGCAAAAGCATCTGTGTTTTCGTGTAGAATTACTGCTTCGAGGTCCTCTTCGCATTTGAATATATGATCATTCATTTGATTTGCTCGTATAACGCAATGCGGCTGACCAGCGGCGTCCGCTCGCCAGCGGGTCCAGACGCAGGTTAGACCGCTAGCCTGTCCCCCCGTTTAAGAAAGCGAGTTGAGCTGGTTGCAAGACGTACATACCCACATCTTCGTCCATTCGCTGAGGGTGCGGGCGGGGGTTCCGTATTTCGAGCAGAGCCGTGTGCTATCCGAACGCTGTGATTGTCAAGGGTCACCCAAATTTCCCTAGGTGTGGT
>CABIKM010000025.1 GCA_902196205.1 Candidatus Methylomirabilis lanthanidiphila
CGAAACTGCGTACACCCCGATGCCGATCACCGACACCTTACGCATTGCGATTCCTTACGCTCGACCCCTCACCTTCATCAGCTTCACCAAAAATCCCCCAACCCCTTTGATAAAGGGGGGTTGGGGGGATGTCAGGGCTGATGGCTGACGACTGTAAGCTGACCTTTTCTCAGGCGCCGCAGCACTTCTTATATTTCTGTCCACTGCCGCAGGGGCAGGGGTCATTCCGTCCGATCTTCTTCCCCACAACTTTAATGGGGGCGGCTGCGGTAACCGGGCGCAGGGACCGTTCCGCCGGCTTCGGCTGCGGTTCAGGTTGAGAACGAAGAGGATGGTCGCTATCCACGCTCTCGCCTGATGGCGGCTGCTGTGCACCAGCAAACGCAAGGGCCTCGGCGGGTGCTACTTGGACCCTGTAGAGATACTCGATGGTCTGTTCTTTAATGCGCTCGACCATCGCCTCAAACATCTGAAAACCTTCGCGCTTATATTCAATAAGTGGGTCTTTCTGACCGTATCCTCGAAGTCCGATCCCCTCTTTCAGATGATCCATAGCCAGGAGGTGGTCCTTCCATTGTCCGTCCACCACCTGCAACATGACCATTCGCTCCAGGTATCGCATCAATTCGGACCCGTACTTCGCCTCTCGCTCCTCGTAGGTCTGGAGGACTCGCTCCTCCAGGCTATCACGCAGTGACGCGACAGTCAGCGCCGCCACCTCCTCCGGCGACCACGAGATCTCGATGTCGAACTGTCGCTTAACCGCCTCGGTCAAGCCAGCCAGGTCCCACTGCTCCGGATAGGTCTCCGCGTTGGCGTAAAGCGCAAGCAGTCCGTCGATAACCTCGCCCTGCATCTCGGCCAGGGTATCCCGCAGGCTCTCTCCCTCAAGGATCTTACGGCGCTCAGCGTAGATGATCTTCCGCTGTGTATTCATGACGTCATCGTACTCAAGGAGGTGCTTGCGGATCTCGAAGTTGTGGGCCTCAACCCGCTTCTGAGCCGTCTCGACCGCGCGGCTGACCATGCTGTGTTCGATCGGCTCCCCCTCCTCCATCCCCAGCTTCTCCATGATGCCGCTGATACGATCAGACCCGAACAGTCGAAGGAGATCGTCCTCAAGCGACATATAGAAGCGGGATGAGCCAGGGTCGCCCTGACGACCGGCGCGCCCACGGAGCTGATTGTCGATGCGGCGGGCCTCATGGCGCTCGGTTCCGATGATGTGCAACCCCCCAGAGGCCACTACCTGCTGGTGTTCTGCCTCGGTCTGCTTGCGAACGACGGTCAGTGCCGCGGCGTACTCCTCGGCGTTCACCGCCAGATCCAGCAGGCCGTAGTGCTGCATCTGACGGACCTCTTCGAGCGTGTCGGCAAGCTTCTGGGGATCGACCTTCTCATCAACCGTCTCACCGCGCCCGAGCAGTTCCGCCGCCCGGAACTTCGGATTACCGCCCAGGAGGATATCGGTCCCGCGACCGGCCATATTGGTGGCGATAGTCACCGTTTTGAAGCGGCCGGCCTGAGCCACGATCTCCGCCTCCCGCTCGTGGTGCTTGGCATTCAGGACCTGATGAGGGATCCCCTTTCGCTTCAAAAGAGCCGACAGCTTTTCGTTCTTCTCGATTGAGGTGGTCCCAACAAGTACAGGCCGCCCGGTATTGTATGACTCGGCAATCTCCTCGACGACCGCATCGTACTTTTCTCGTTCGCTTTTATAGATGACATCCGGGTAGTTGGCTCGAACCATCGGCTGGTTGGTCGGGATCACTATGACATCCAGATTATAGATCTGGGCAAATTCTGCGGCCTCCGTATCGGCGGTCCCGGTCATACCCGCCAGTTTCTTGTACATACGGAAGTAGTTCTGAAAGGTGATAGTCGCCAGGGTCTGATTCTCCCGTTCGATCTTCACCCGCTCCTTGGCCTCGACCGCCTGATGAAGTCCGTCGCTCCAACGCCGGCCGGCCATCAGGCGGCCGGTAAACTCATCGACGATCACCACCTCGCCGTCCTTGACCACATAGTCTACGTCCCGTTTGTAGAGGACATGGGCCCTCAGCCCCTGCTGGACGTGATGAACGAGGTCCATGTGGGCGGGATCGTAGAGGTTCGTGATCCCCAGCAGACCCTCCACCTTGGCGACACCGGTCTCAGTCAGGGCAACCGACTTCGCCTTTTCGTCGACGATATAATCCCCGGACGTCTGAGCCTCGGCCTCATACATCTTACCGCCCACAATCGTGGCGCCCTGCTTCAGTCTCGGGATGATCCGATCGATCTGGTAGTACTTTTCGGTCGATTCCTCCGCCGGCCCGGAGATGATAAGCGGCGTTCGGGCCTCATCGACCAGGATTGAGTCCACCTCATCCACAATGCTGTAATGCAGTTCCCGCTGCGCGAAGTCCCCGGCGGAAAACTTCATGTTGTCGCGCAGGTAATCAAAGCCGTATTCGTTATTGGTCCCGTAGGTGACATCGGCGCCATAGGACAGCTTACGGGCCGCATCATCCATATCGTGCTGGATCAGGCCTACAGAGAGTCCGAGGAACCGGTAGATCCCGCCCATCCACTGGCTGTCGCGCTTGGCCAGGTAATCGTTGACCGTGACGACGTGGACACCCTTGCCCTCCAGGGCGTTCAAGTAGACCGGAAGGGTGGCGACGAGTGTTTTACCTTCGCCGGTCGCCATCTCAGCGATCTTGCCCTCGTGTAGAACGATACCGCCGAGCATCTGAACGTCGAAGTGGCGCATACCAAGCACGCGGCGCCCCGCCTCCCGCACGACTGCGAAGGCCTCGACAAGCAGTTGGTCAACGGTTGCGCCCTGCGCAATCCGCTCCCTGAACTCGGCCGTCTTGCCGCGAAGATCGTCATCAGAAAGCACCTTGACCTTCGGCTCCAGCTCACTAATCGCCGTCACCATCGGCTTGATGCGCTTGAGTTCCCGCTCGTTTTTGGTTCCGACAACCTTGGACACCAACTTCATAAACATCTGTGAGTCCTCTCCTTATGAATGATCGGAATTTCAAGCGGATACTACCATAGAAGCAAGACGCCTTCAATCCGAAAGCGGCGCCCAAATCCCCCCGGTTCCCCCCTTTTCAAAAGGGGGGTTGGGGGAGGATTTCAGGACACGGCAGCGGTGCGTTCGAATCGGCAACAAAAAACCCCTAGAGGACCGATCCTCTAGGGGTATCTACTCACAATCCGCAACCAAGCGATATGAGTACTAGTCGGCCGATTCACCGTTCCCTAGAAATTTCACCGCATCCGGGTCGATGACATACTTAGTTGGATCAACAGACACTTCGTTCACCTGTATCTCATAGTGAAGGTGAGGCCCGGTCGCGCGGCCCGTTGCCCCCACCAGGCCGATCACATCCCCTCTTCTTACCTTCTGGCCCCGAGTCACCTTTTCCTGTTGCAGGTGAGCAAAGAAGGTAGAAATCTTGTTGCCATGGTTCACTGACACCACGTTGCCGAACGCGCCAAGCGGACCCGTATATGTGACTACCCCGTCGGCAGGCGCGATGATCGGCGTCCCAGCGCTGTTCGAAATATCCACGCCTTCATGCATCTCTTTCCGCCCGGTAAATGGAGAACGCCGCTGTCCGAACCCGGCTGTGAGCCACCCTTTGATCGGCCAGATGGTCGGGGTGGACGCCAGAAGACTCCGTTTCGCCTCGAGCGCCCCCAATAGACCCTGAAAGCTCTTGTTGCGGTCGTTCATCTCTCGACTTAAACGATCAAGCTCGCCGCCAAGATTGTCAACCCCGATCTTTATCGAAGAGCCGACAGATGGGGTCTGATGAGCAAGCGCTGCCACCACCAGAGCACCCGCACTCACGGTATCGGCTCCGCCCACGCCGATCATCGCGCTCTCCGTACCCTTCACCTCCAGCCCGGCGGCCGTCCGTAAACGGACGTCGAACTCCCGGAGCTGGGCCATTTGATTCTGGAGCTGCTCAAACTTCTGCAACAGATTGGTTTGCTCGCTCGATATGGTTCGAAGCTGACGGAGCTCCAGCATGTGACCCGTATGGCTCACCGTCTGATAGATCAGAAACAGAAAGCCGACGAAGATGAGGCCCGCTGCGACCGCTAGCGCACTCAGCAGGGGTTTCGCGATATGAAACCTTCGAATCTGAGAACCGGCATCGGGAAGGACAAGGACCGTATAAAACTTCTTTGCCATCGAGCCGTATCCTTTCCAGGATTATTCCGTTCACGAATGACAGTCAACCGATAAGCAAGAAGGAGGGACAAACCGACCTTTTATATCAAGAACGACGAGAAAGTGTCAAGCCTTTTCCGTTTCTCAATGCGGCGACATTGGCGCTGTCCGAGCTCGAGGATTATGATCGAAAGATGAAATAGACTGCGCCGAGCAGACACAATGCCGCCCACACGTAATCGAGTTTAAGCGGCTGGTCCATATACAGGACGGCGAACGGCGCAAACACCGATAACGCAATGACCTCCTGCATGATTTTGAGCTGCGAGACGCTCAGTTGCGTATAGCCAATCCGATTGGCAGGCACCTGGAGCATGTACTCGAAGAGCGCAATGCCCCAGCTTGCTAATGCGGCGACGTACCATCTCTGATGATTCAGGTTTTTCAGATGGCCGTACCACGCGAACGTCATAAACACATTTGAAAGCGCCAACAACAATCCCGTACGAAGAATAACCGCCATACAAATGTCCCCCCTGAAAGGTAAGATCAAGACGCTTGGGTGTTAGTCCCCAGATTCTTCCGCTGCACTGCGCATCAAAATATCCCGAATCTCGCCCGGCTGACGGGCCACTGCCCACCGCCATCGTCCGAACCCGCCGTGCGCGTTCACGGCCTGCGTCCATTCGTCCAGATAGCGCCGTTTGACCTGGTCCTGCTCCGTATCCTGCCCTTTGGTCTCCAGAATCAACATCTCGCCGTTGACGAGGCGGACCAAGAAGTCAGGCCGGTACTTCCGCACGACGCCTCGATAGACGTACAACACCTCGAAGCCCAGGTGATCATTCTTCACCCAGGCGGAGATATGGTCGCTGTCGTCCAACACAAAGGCATCGGAAGCTTCCCACGTGCTGTCATAGACGCATACGTTGATATGCGACCTGCGGGTGCGTTCACACGGCTTGCCGGTGTACCAGGCGCGCATCTCCCCCGTTGAGCGGATGGGATGGTCACGATCAAAAACTGGCGTGAGCCTCTCGGTGTTCTCCTGCCGCACCGCCTCCCAGATATGCTGCACGATACGCGACATGTTGAGCGTGACGATCAGACGGCGGCGCAGGTCGTCCTGATAGAACAGGGACGGGTGAAAGGCGATCCGGTCGGAACGAATGAACTGTTCGGCCAGCCGCACCAATTGCGCCAGCAGCACTTCGCGGCTGCCCCGCCAATCGTGTTGCATTTGATCGAACACGTCCCGCGCCGTCTCGAAAATGATGCGCTGGGTACGGAACTCACGCGCCAGCCGCTCCAACTCGATGCGGTTAATCTTGGTCACGTCCGGCTTACCTTCCAGGATGGGCGCCAGCTCCGCTACCTGGGCCGTCTGCGCCGCGTCCAGTTCCAGCGGACGGACCCTTGACCAATCCAGCGTCAGCGTGGGCTGGAAGATGTGGTCGATTCGCACCACATTCGGCCAGCGGATTTCAAACGCGGCCTTGGCCAACTCGGGCTTGACCTCTGTCTTGGGCGTGGGCGGCGGGGGCGGGCCGTCCTGTCCGCCTTCGTGCGGCAAAAAGGTGAACGGCACGCCGAAGATGTTGACGTACTCCGGCTCGAACAGGCCGGTATCGGGGTTAACCTCGTAAGAGGTGCGCCGCAGACCGCGCCCCACCACCTGCTCGCACAACAACTGGCTGGTGAAGGCGCGCAGCCCCATGATGTGAGTTACTGTTTTAGCATCCCAGCCCTCACTGAGCATCCCCACTGAAATGACCTTTTGTATTTTCTCGCCGGGCTGGCCGGGGCGTCCCACCGTGTCCACCGTCTTACGCAAAAGCTCCGCTTTTTGCGCAGTGGTCAGTGGTTTGTGGATAGTGGTTAGCAACGGATCACTGATCTCTTCTTCACTATCCACTGTCCCCTGCTCACTATCCACTGCTTCCCGCGCCTCTGCCTCGTCCAGCACCTTCGAGTCAATGTGCAGGATGCGCTCCGAGTCACACAGTTCGTCAATATGGATGCGCTTGGAGTCGAAGGCGTGCTTGACCCGGGCCGCCGTTTCAGTGCGGTTGCAGACGGTAATCATCACCGGCGGGGTGCGCAGCCCGGCCTCAGCCCACGCCTTCCACGCCTCGCGCCAGTCGTAGCCCAACAGGTAGTAGGCGTTCAGCACCAGGTCGGGTAGCGGCTCGTGCAGCTCGGCCCGGTGGTTCAGGTCGTCCTTCACGTCCGGGTCGTTGTAGATATGGTAGAGGCGCGATTTATAGGTTCTGGCGTCCGGCACGGCGTCGTCGCGCACCACCACGCGCGGCGTCTTAACTAGCCCAGACTCAATGGCGTCGTTCAGCCCAAAGTCGCTGACGATCCAGCCAAACAGCGCCTCCTCGCTGCTCTTCTTGCCCGACGGCGTGAAGGGTGTGGCGGAAAAGTCGTAACAGGTGAGGATGCCCCGCGAGCGGTGCAGCCGGTCCAACCCGCCGATCCAGACGGTGGCTTCCTCGGCGCTGTCCTTGAGATCGCGGGCGCGCAGGTATTTGCCCTCCGCCTCCCAGTTCACGCGCCAGGCGTGGTGGGCCTCGTCATTGATGACCAGCAGGTTTCGGGCGTTCGCCATTTTGCCCAGCACCTCACGGGTGTAGGCTTCGTCGCTTTTGACGCCTCGCTTGTCCACGCTGCGCCGCTTCTTGACCTGCTCCTCGCTGTCCCAACTGAGGGTGTGCCAGTTGTGCACCAGCACCTTGCCCTGACGCAGTGTGTCCAGCAGCGCGGGCGGGACGATGCGGAAGACTTCGTAATAGTTTCCCTCCGCTGCCGGTTCCAGCACGGCTAGACGGCTCTTCACCGTCAGTCCCGGCGCGAGGACCAGTACGTGTTTGGCAAAACGGGCGTCCTGCGGATACGTAACCTTGTTCAGGATCTGCCAGGCGATGACCATCGCCATCACGATGGTCTTGCCTGATCCGGTGGCCATCTTGCAGCATTGGCGCGCAAAGGCGCCGCCATCACCCGATATCTCAACTCCCATCCGCTCGGCGGCGGGCGCTTCGGTCAGCCAGATGAGCGTCTCTATCGCCTCCAACTGGCAGAAGAACAAGCGCCGCACCTCGAACTCCTCCGGGTCGCGCCAGTAATCCAACAGCCGTTTGGTGATGCTGGTGACACCCGGATAGCCCGCCTCGCGCCAAGCTTTGACGCGCGGGCGAATCTGGTTGACCAGTGGGATTTCCACAAAGATGCCGGGGTCGTCGAACGCCATGGAGTTCTCAGACGCGACAACGTACCCCGCCGGACGACGGCCTTCCACCAGGTCAAACAGCCGCGTCTCGCGCTCATAGCGCCAGTGGCGCGCGGGCTCTTCGTAGGGCGAGTTGATGATCAGGCGGTCAATGGTCGTGCGAGGCATCGCGGTCGCGGTTTCCTGCTTCAGGCCGCCTGCGGGACCGATTCGAATAACAGCCGCCGGATGTCGACCTCCGGCGCCCGCTTCGAGAGGTATAGCATCTCGATTCCGACGACGCGATCCTGCTCGTCGTAATCCACGATGATCCCGGGCGAGACCTCATCGGAACGGCTGGCGGGCGCTTCGCTGAGGGTCAGGTACAGCGCGTCGGCCTGTTGATCCACTTTGAGTTTCATGGAATAGTCCTCCTTCGATCAAAGAATACCGTTACGATACGCGGCGGCCTGGCCTTTTCATTTACGATCACACGTAGTATACGATTGCCTAGGAGCCTGTCGGAGAAATAGCGTTGCGACTCACGTTACAACATAACGTGCCGTGTCCCGATCGACTGTGGGAGCACACCAGCGTTCATGGCGCGCGAAGGGTCTCGGGCGCGAAGCGCCCCCGGCTGTGCCCGTCACGCCCGCTGGGGGGTCCACCCCGATCGGAACAGCTTCAACAGGTTGTGTGTGAGGCAGATCAACAGCCACTCTGCGGTCACCTTGGCCTGTCCCCGAAACGCAAAGCGCCGGAAGCCCCGTCCGGCCTTGATCTAGCCGAATACGGGTTCGACGATCACCTTCCGCAGCACGTAGATCGCCTGTCCGGCGGCGGTCTGCCGTGTGTGCCGCATCTGCGCGATGACCGGGGCATCGGGCGGCGGGGGGTCGCTGTCGGACGGGGACCGTCCTCCATGTGTCGGCCGATCCGGGGACACGTACAGGTCGATGTTCTGTACGGATGGGTCCGTCACCTGTGGGGCGCTGAAGTAGCCCGCATCTGCCGAGACCTGCGTCGGCGTCCGGTGCAGATTGGCCGCCACGGACTGCAGCATCGGCACCAGTTGCGCTTTATCGTTGGCCTGCTGGGTGACGGCGGCGGCCACGATGATCTGCGCCTGACTGTCCACAGCCGCCTGGGCGTTGTAGGCCTGGACAACACGCTTCGTCGCCCCATCCTTCATGATCCGCGATTCGGGATCGGTGACGTGGCGTTGGGCCTTTGGTCTCGGGGTGGCGGTAGTTGGATCGGGGATCGCGGGTGGCCGACCGGTCGGTTTCCGGCCGGTCTCGCGTGCCCGCTGCTCCCGCTCGGTCATCGCGGCTCGCGCGGCGGTCGCGGCCTGGACGGCCTGCGCGGTGGCCTCTTGCTCCAGCGCGGTCTTCGCCTCCCGGATCTTGGCGAGCCGACTCTCGCGGCGGGCCAGTTCGGCGGGCAACGCGTCGCCGCGACGGCCCGTCCCCTGCTGGGCGTCCTCCGCCGCGTCGACGGCGGCGGCCTGGGCGAGGAGGGCCGCGACCTCCTGTTCCAGTTGCTGTTCGGCCTCGCCCATCCGTCCGTAGCTCATCGCCTTGTGCTTGGAGGCATTGGCCAGGATCTTGGTCCCGTCCAGCGCCACGTGTCCCAGACGCACCAGTCCGGCTCGCTGGCAGAGCTGGAGTACTTGGCTGAACAGCCCCGCGAGGGCGGCCAAGTGGCGCTGCCGAAAGGCGGCCAGACTGTCGTGATCAGGATGCTGGTTGGCCGCCAGGATTCGGTAGGGGATCTCCTCGTAGGTCGCGCGCTCGATCTGGCGCGAGGACGGCTTGCCCATGCAGTAGGCGTACACCAGCAGCTTGACCATCATCGCCGGGTGGTACGGCGGCTGCCCGCGCCCATCACCCTCGTCGTAAGCGGCGACGATCGGGGTCAGATCCAGGGCATCCACTACATCGCTGATGAAGAGCGCCAAATGATCTTCGGGGAGCCAGTCACGCAGAGCCGGGGGCAAGAGGAACAGCTGGTCGGGGTTGTACGGTTTGAATGTTTTCATGCGGCCAGTATAGCGCGCACGGCCCGCGTGTCCAGCACACATAATGGAGGCCGTGCGAGTTTTTCTCCGACAGGCTCCTAGGCCGATCAAATTCGACGACGAGATCAAGGTCGCTTGTCTCGGTAGGCGTATCTTTCGCATAAGAGCCAAACAAGCCGATTCGCTTCACGCCGTACTCTGAAGCCATGTAGGGATAGATTTCACGCAGAACCTTTGTGATCTCTTCTTTCGTCAACATCGCTGACTCCTTGTTCTTCGCTCCTACGCCGCCGCAGCGGCTAACAGAGCCGCGAGCCGACTCATTGCCAGCGAACGTCCTCGCTTACGCGAGCCTGGTCCACTGAGACTGAACCTCGCGGCTCACGAATGGCTGGAAGTCGAGGGCTAGAGACCTTCTCCGCGCAGACGCTGGTTCGCGCCCTCGACTTTCTCGTACAGGCTCTCGGGCGAGATGTCAGCCCCGTTAGGCCAGGTGATGGTCCCCCCGTCGATCCTGGCCTGTTGAAAGAACGTGATGTCTCGGAGCGCTTGGAAAACAGGTCCGCGGTCGAGCAGTGGCTCGAAATCCACATCGGCGCCTAGACCATCATCGAATGTGATGTGATAGACGTATTTGTCTTTGTATTCAATTTTCGCCACGTCATTCATGTCCCACATGACCCACCTTACGCGAGAGGCGCTATTTGTTTGATATCCTTTCCGGCACGAGCAAGCTCCCAGTTCTCGTACAGTTCATCGACGTGCAGCTCAATCCAATCACGCACAAGGCGTAAAGCTGTTCTGGACTGAAGGTCGCCTTTTGTGATGTTGCCCCTGAAATCCAGGAGCGCTTTTCTCCCCTGGTACTCCGCATGAAGGTGCGGAGGGTTGTGTTCATCATAATACATCCTGATGACGATACCAAAGAAAGAGGATACGATAGGCATCTATCGCTCTCCCTTATTAGTGCGAGCGGAGCAAGCGGCTTCGCGCATGTCGTCTTTAGCCTTCTTCATGGAGAGGCTGCGGAAAAAGTGCCTAGAGATGGACCCCCAGTTTGTGTAGGACCAACATCATCAGGAAATAGCCGGCTACTGTCACGCCAATGGAAACGGAAAGGCTGACAACGAAGTTAACGCCGCTTCGCAGCAGGATCGGGAGGCTGACAAACAGCAGCAGCGAGGGGAGAACCAGCCAGAAGATGCTCCGCGCAAGCCCTGCCACCTTTTCAACATCTCGCGTATCCAGGTACAGCCAGACTATGGCCAACACCGAGACCAGCGGGAGCGAGGCCAAGACCGCGGCAACCAAGGAATGTCGTCTGGCCACCTCGGAGATGGCGACGACCAGCGCGCAGGTCACAATCAGTTTCGTCAGGTAGTACACCGCGCAACCCCCGATCAGCTTGTAGCCCTGCGACGCCGGAGTCCGGTAGCGCCGTTCATGTCATGAGGCGGTTCTCACTTCGCGGCGCCGGGCGAGGTTCGACCTTTCATTAAAAACGCATCGATGAACGGCTCGATCTCGCCATCCAGGACCTTGTCGACATTGGAGGTCTCCAATCCCGTCCGATGATCCTTCACGAGCTGGTACGGGGCAAGGACGTAGGAACGGATCTGGCTGCCCCAGGCGATCTCCTTCTTGTCGCCTTCGAGCTTGGCCATCTCCTTTTCCTGTTCCCGGCGATAGTGGTCGTACAACCTGGCGCGCAGGACCTTCATGGCCATACCCTTGTTCTTGTGCTGCGACCGCTCATTTTGACAGGACACGACAATACCCGTCGGCAGGTGCGTGATCCGTACCGCCGAGTCGGTCACGTTGACATGCTGCCCACCGGCGCCGCTGGAGCGGTAGGTGTCGATGCGCAGGTCCTTGTCGTCGATCGCCACCTCAATGGTGTCATCGATCTCCGGGTAGACGAACACCGACGCAAAGGAGGTGTGGCGGCGGTGGTTGGCATCAAACGGCGAGATACGCACAAGACGATGGACCCCGATCTCCGCCTTCAGTCGCCCGTAGGCATAAGCGCCTGCGACCGTCACTGTCGCGCTCTTGATCCCGGCCTCCTCGGCGGGGAGCAGATCGATGATCTCGGTCTTATAGCTACCAGCCTCCGCCCATCGCAGGTACATCCGCAGCAGCATCTGTGCCCAATCCTGCGACTCGGTGCCGCCGGCGCCCGGATTGATGGAGAGGATCGCGTTGCCAGAGTCGTATTCCTCCGCCATAAAAGTCGTCAGTTCGAGTGCGGCAATCTGACGCTCCTGGCTCCGAAGCGAACTCCCCAACTCTTTCAGAGCGTCTGGGTCTTCTTCCTCTCGCAGCAACCCGAGTAACACCGTCAGCTCTTCGAGTTCCCCTCCGATGGCCTCCAGTTGATCAACAACGTTTTTGAGCGCGCGCTGCTCCTTCATGATCTCCCGGGCGCGAGAGGCGTCGGCCCAGAATTCCTGTGCATGGAGCATCTCCTCGATCGCGTCCAGACGTGACTGTTTGCCCGCAACGTCAAAGATAGTCTCGCAGAATATGCAGCTTATCCTTCAGACCGTCGAGTGTGCGCGCGAACTCCGTAATCATCGCATTCTCCTTTGAGAAGTGGCAGCAGGAACCGAAGCGATTCTCACGGCGCTCCGGGCCCGCGTTGCCATAAATACTGTCACAATAAAAACGACACAGATCCATGCGAAGAGATCACCGTAACGGGTATAAAACGTCTGCGTTCGCTCTACGCGAATCCGGTCTGTCATCACAGCGGGCACAAAGATATCTGAGGCGCGAACGATCCGGCCGTTCGGATCCACGATAGCGGAAATGCCCGTATTAGCCGCTCGAACCAGATAACGGCGGTTCTCCACCGCTCGAAGGACCGCCATCGCCAAATGCTGCGCTGGGGCAGCCGACCGGCCAAACCAGGCATCATTTGTGATATTCACCAGGAACTCTGCCCCGTCTTGTACGTACCGTCGAACCTGATCCGGAAAAATCGCCTCATAGCAGATGGTGGCTCCAAAACGGCCACCCGGAATATTCAACACGGTGTAGGTCCGGCCCCCTTCGAAATCGCCGATTCCGTAGGCCAGCTTGTTGACAAAAAACAGGAGCGATTTAAGGGGGATGTACTCTCCAAAAGGCACCATATGCATCTTATCGTACCTGCTGAGGAGTTCCCGCTTGGGCGAGATCAGAAATGCGCTGTTGCGATACCGTGTCTCGCTACCGGCGGCTGCGGGCGGCTCGGCATCCGGGCTGCCCACCAGGAGATAACTGCCGGTCTCAGCGGCGATATCCAAGACACGGCCCAGCAATACCGGCTCATATCGGAGAAAAAATGGAACGGCAGTTTCAGGCCATACGATGAGGGCAGGAGCATCCTTCGCCGCCTCCAGACTGAGACGACGATACTGCTCGACGGTGGCAGCCTGCATCGACGGATCCCACTTCAGCGCCTGATCGATGTTGCCCTGGACGAGGGCGACTTTCAGCTCCTGCTCCGAACCACCAGACGCAGAAGGCGCTGTACTGAGCGCTGTCGGAGCAGGCGAAAGGAGTCCAGGCGACAAGATCAGGATCAAGACAACCGCTCCGGTCAAGCCGATCGACCACAGACGGGTCGGCGCGCCTCCGACCACCTGGACAAGGGCAACATTGATGAGGACTATAATAAACGAGAGGCCGTATACCCCAGCGACAGAGGCGATCGGCAGCAGCATACTGTTCCGGTATTGCGTGTATCCCAGGAGGATCCAGGGAAATCCTGTCAGCGCATAGGTCCGCAGGTACTCGAGACCGACCCACAGGGCCGATGGGGCGAGCAGCTTGAGAGGCCACGATAGACCCGCTGTCCACACGGTACCCATCGCGAACACGCCAACGTACAGCGACAGGTAGGCCGCCAGGACGAGAAGCGCGAGCGCGCTCACTACGAACGGTACGCCGCCGTACGCCGTCATCGAATGCGTCACCCAGGAGACACTGATCAGGTAAAAGAGCAGTCCGGTGAGCGTCCCCAGATAGAACGCCCGAAGGGGAGTCTGGCCGCGAATAGCCCACAGCAATGGGATAAGGGCGACGAACGCCGGCCAACCCAAGTCCGGCGTCGGAAAGGCAAGGATGAGGAGCCCTCCGGAAAGCGCCGCCAACAACACCGCGATCATACCCACCCCGCGAGGGCAGCCACATAGAGAACCGGCGCAGTGAAAAGGAGACTATCCACTCGGTCCAGCAAACCACCGTGGCCAGGGATCAGCGCCCCGGTATCCTTGACTCCAAAACTCCGTTTCAGCATCGATTCACACAGATCCCCGACCTGGCCCATCGCACCCAGCCCCAATCCCATCACCACGACTTCGACAGCCCCGAGCCCCTCCCAGAACCACAACTTGGCCAGACCGGACGCCACAATCGAACACACAAGTCCACCCACGCTTCCTTCCACGGTCTTGCGCGGGCTGATAGACGGACACAATAGTCGCTTCCCCATCGTCGAGCCCACATAGAACGCCCCGGTGTCTCCCGCCCAGGTGACGAACACCAGATAAAAGATATAGGCGCGCCCCAGTTCCATGGCTCGCAGAAGCGCCGGAAAGCTCAGCAATACTGCGACATAGATCAGGCCGAACAGTGTGATGGCCCCTCGCAAGGCCGTCTCTTTCTGCTCTGTCCCTTCCACCAGGAGCGTGATCAGCAGAAGGATCATCACCCCCGCGAATATCGATATCAGCCAGGGCGCCGGCGCCCCGAAAAACTCTACACAACTCAGCGCAACGCCGCACCCCATCCCCAGAGACGTCAACGGATGCCAGCCGCCGGCCTCGGCCATCCCGTAGAACTCATGCAGTCCAACCAGAATCGCGAGGGCAACGAGCAAGAAAAAGTGAAGAGCGGTTCCGAACTGAACGAGCAGAAGAAACGCTGGAAGGAGAATGGCGGCGCTGAGGATCCTTTTCAGATGCATACACCGACCTTGAACGCCCGTGTTCGCGCTCTGGATCGTCGCGCCGCCCTGGCGGGCGAACAGATAAGTAATGAGTGAATAGTGATTAGTGGATAGTGGCTATAATCAAATGTACAACTACTAATCACTGATCACTAGCCACTTATCACTGAAGTAGGGGCCGAGCTCGCTGGCTCGACCCTAAAACTCCATGATTTCCTTTTCCTTCTTGGCCAGCAATCCGTCAATCTCATAGATCAACCGATTGGTCAGTTCCTGGATGGCGTCGACACCATGCTTGACCTCATCCTCCGAGGCCTCCTTCTCCCGCTCTTCTCGTTTCAGAGCTTCGTTGGCTTCGCGACGAGCGTTGCGGACCGCGACCCGACCCTCCTCGGCGATCTTTTTTACCACCTTCACCAGCTCTTTGCGGCGTTCCTCGGTCAGCGGTGGAATGGCGATTCTGATAATTTTCCCATCATTGGTTGGCGTGATCCCCAAGTCAGACTTCCTGACCGCCCGCTCAATAGCCGTCAACATCGATGGATCCCACGGCTGTACGATGATCAGCCTTGTCTCCGGAACCGCCAGCGTCGCCACCTGATTCACCGGAACGAATGAGCCGTAGGCTTCGACCATAAGACCGTCCAGCAATGTGAGCGAGGCCCGCCCCGTTCGTACGCCATTAAAACCTTTCAACGTGGCCTCGATCGCCTTCCGCATCTCCTTGTCGGCCTTCGTCTGGATCTCCTTCAGCACGTCTCACCTCCGCGAACGAGCGTCCCGACCTTTTCGCCAAAGACCAGTTGGCGGAGGATCCCCGGCTGGCGAAGGTTGAAGACGACAATCGGAAAGAGATTGTCCATACACAACGAGATCGCCGTCGAGTCCATCACCTTTAACCGTCGATTGAGCACCTCGATATACGAGAGTTCATCAAACTTCTTGGCGCTGGGGTCGAGCAGGGGATCTGCCGTATAGACTCCGTCCACCCTTGTGGCCTTGAACACGACTTCGGCCCCCACCTCCATCGCCCGCAGCGCCGCCGCGGTATCGGTGCTGAAATATGGATTACCGGTCCCACCGACAAAGATCACGATTCGCCCCTTCTCCAGGTGCCGGACGGCTCGGCGACGGATGAACGGCTCCGCCAACTGCCGCATCTCAATGGCGGTCTGGACCCGGGTCGCGACCCCCTTCCGTTCCAACACATCCTGCAACGCGAGACCGTTAATGACCGTGGCCAACATCCCGATGTAATCGCCGGATGAACGGTCCATCCCCTCAGCGCTGGCCGCAACCCCTCGAAAAATATTACCCCCGCCCACCACCACCGCAACCTGTACCCCAAGGTCGTGAACGGTTCGAATTTCATCGGCCAGGAAGCTTAACACCAGAGGGCTGATACCGAATCGCTCATCGCCGGCTAGCGCCTCGCCGCTGATCTTCAACATGATTCGCTTGTACTTCAGCGTCCCCATGGTGTCACCTTCATAGGAGGCTATAGAGGCCGGTGGCCGCTATTCCGTTACGCCTCTCACTCCACCTTCTCGCCTAGCTGATACCTACAAAAGCGTCGGACGACCACGTTCTCTCCGACCTTGGCAATAACCTCTTTAATCCGATCCTCGACCTTGACGTCAGGCGTCTTGATGAAAGGCTGCTCCTGAAGGCAGACCTCGCTGAAGAACTTTGTCAGCCGCCCCTGAACGATCTGCTCGATGACCTTTTCAGGCTTGCCGGACGATTTCACCTGCGCCAGAAGGATCGCTCGCTCCTTTTCAAGGAGCTCGGTCGGCACCTCTTCCCGACGAACATACTGCGGATTCGTCGCTGCCACCTGCATCGCCAGGTCTTTTGCAAGCGTCCCGAACTCATCCGTCCGGGCAACAAAGTCGGTTTCACAATTCAGCTCCAACAGCACGCCGATCTTCCCGCCACCGTGAATGTATGAGACCACCAGGCCGTCGGAGGCCGTTCGCCCCATCTTCTTCGAGGCGGAAGCCAACCCCTTTTCGCGGAGGAGTGTCGTCGCTCGCTCAAGATCCCCTTGCGCCTCAGCCAGCGCGGTCTTACACTCCATAAACCCTACCCCTGTCTTTTCCCGTAACTCTCTCACTAACGTCGCCGGAATTGTCGCTGACATCCTTATCCTCTATCCTCTTTCCTTATTTCATGAAGTCGTCAGGTCTTCGCGTCTTAGATCTCTTGAAAGGCCTCCAGCGCCGCTTCAATCGGAGCCGACTCCCCTACTTCCGCTGAGGGGGTTGACGCGGCCTGAGCGGCTGCCACCTTCTCGGCGGCCATGTCCTCAGCCGCCTTCACTCGCATCGCTCTACCCTCCTGAGTCGCGTCCGCCACCCTGGACGCCATCAGTCGGATGGCTCGAATGGCGTCGTCATTACCAGGAATCGGGTAATCAACTTCGTCGGGGTCACAGTTGGTATCCACTACGGCGACGACCGGAATTCCAAGGCGCCTGGCCTCACAGACGGCGATCCGCTCCTTCTTCGTGTCGATCACAAAGATCGCGCCAGGCAGGCGCTCCATCCCCTTAATCCCGCCCAACGTATATTCAAGTTTATCCCGCTCTCGCTGCAGCTTGGCGACCTCCTTCTTCGTCAGACGCTCCCAGTCGCCTTTCGCCTCCATTTCTTCAATGTGGCGCAACCGGCTTACGCTCTTCCTGATTGTCTGGAAGTTGGTGAGGGTCCCACCTAGCCAGCGATGGTTCACAAAGAACTGCTCGCAGCGATTGGCCTCCTGCTCCATCACGTCAACGGCCTGTTTTTTTGTTCCGACAAAGACAACCGGCAGGCCTTCGGCCGCCACATCTCTCACAAATCCGACCGCTTCGTGAAATTTCTTCAAGGTCTTTTGCAAATCGATGATATAGATCCCGTTCTGCTCTCCGAAGAGAAACTTTTTCATCTTCGGGTTCCAACGCTTGGTCTGATGTCCGAAATGCACTCCCGCTTCCAGTAACTCCTTGATCGTCACCGTTGCCACACCATTCCTCCGTTCGGCTGACCGTTTCGCACGGCCCTTTGGGTTGTATCCTCCGCCCTCGTCACCTCCCCGCAAGGCCCTTCCACAGCCGGTTAGGGCACCCTTGCAGGAATCGGGGGGCGTGTGAAGTTACTGCCACGCCTTCTATCCGTCAACGCCCAGCATTTATACCACGTTAGAAGAGATCGAAACAAGAGAAAACAAGACGTCGTTCGCAACACTTCATCGGTCCGCGGTACGTCCATAGCCATGAACGTACGCATCGAGACCGTACCACTCACTGACCTGTCATTGCGAGCGACCAACGGGAGCGCGGCAATCTCACCGTCGTTGCTTGAAAAACTGCGAGATTGCTTCGGCTTCGCCTCGCAATGACGCGGGCGGGAGTCGTTCGGGGCAGCGATACCTCACGCGCGGTGGACAGCATCAGCTCCGGTAGCCCGCATTGATCCTGACATACGCCTCGCTCAGATCGGTGGTCAGGATAGCCGCCCCTCCTGTGCCTCCGTGCAAATTGACCGTCACCTCAAACTCCGGTCGACGCATTCGCATTGCTGCCCGTCGCTCTGCCGCTGCCCCCAGACCGAGCCCCTTTCTGACGACAGGAATCCGACCCACACTGATCTCCACACAATCGGGATCAAATCGGATCCCGGAAGCGCCAATAGCCGACACGATCCGTCCCCAATTACAATCCTCCCCGAAGAAGGCCGTCTTGACAAGCGGGGAGTTGGCGATCGCCTTGGCCGCAACCTTGGCATCTCGCGCCGTTGGAGCTCCCATCACCTCGATCCGAATAAGCTTGGTCGCCCCCTCCCCATCCATGACGATCATTCTGGCCAAGCGAGAGAGAACCTGCAGGAGCGCCTTTTCAAATACGTCCAACCTCGGCGTACCGGCCTTCAGGGGCGGCGTTTCACTCATCCCATTGGCAAATACCAAGACGGTATCGTTCGTGCTCATACACCCGTCCACCGTAATGGCGTTAAAGGACTCCTCGACGGTCCGCCGCAGAATCCGGCGCAACAGTGGGGCGGAGATCTTGGCGTCAGTGCCGACAAAACACAGCATCGTGGCCAGGTGCGGCGCGATCATCCCTGATCCCTTAGCGATTCCACCGATCACGACAGGTTTTCCGTCCAACTCAAAGCCGACCGCCGCTTCCTTTGGACAGGTATCGGTGGTCATGATCGCCCTCGCGGCCGCCTCGCCGCCGCCGACCGAGAGGCGCCCGACTCCGTCGGGAATCCCCGACAGAACCTTGGCGATTGGAAGGCGTTGACCGATCACCCCGGTGGAGGCCACAAAGACTTCACCTGCAGGACGGTCGAGAAGGCCGGCGAGCCGGTCGCGCATCTGCACCGCGTCCCGTTCGCCTTGAAACCCGGTGCAGGCGTTGGCATTGCCGCTATTCGCCACAATGGCAGACAACCTGCCGCCCTTCAGTTGTTGCTCGCAAAGCAGCACCGGAGCAGCCTTGGACCGATTGCTCGTGGTGACCCCGGCAACAGTGGCGGGTCGATCCGACACGATGAGCGCGAGGTCGAGTGCGGTCTTCTTGATGCCGCTGTGGACCCCGGCAGCCCTGATACCTTTGGCCGCCGTAATCCCTCCAGGGATATCACGAATCGTTGGCTGTTTCACTGAAATACAGCTATCAGCGATCAGCCGTCAGCAAAAGCTGCTTACTGAAAGCTGAACACTGATCGCTCATTGAAGTCAGAGGTTAGGGGAAAAGCGGGGGGAGTTGCAACCCCGTCCGTTCGTCGAGACCCATTATGATATTCATGGCCTGGATCGCCTGTCCCGATGCGCCTTTGACGAGATTGTCGATGGCCGATACAATGATGACCCTTCGCGTCCTGGCATCGACGGCGAGGCCGATATCGCAGTAGTTAGAACCGCGCACCTGCTTGGTCTCAGGCAACCGGCCCTCGGGCAGGATCCTCACAAACGGCTCGTTCTGATACCACTCCTGGTAGAGCGCGCGTAGTTGCGCCGCGTCCTTGGAGGTCACGAGCGTGGCGGTCATGGTGGCCAGGATACCTCGGACCGTTCCTACCAGGTGCGGCGTAAACGTCACCAGGATCTCTCGACCGATGCAGCGGCTCAGCTCCTGCTCAATCTCCGGCGTATGTCGGTGGCCTGCGACCTTGTACGCCTTACAATTACCATGGAGTTCGGCAAAATGCAGCGGAAGATCCGGCTTTCGCCCTGCGCCAGAGGCGCCGGAGATCGCATCAATCACCAGGGAATCCGGATCAATGATCTCCCGTTTGATCAGGGGGAGCAGACCCAGCAGGACAGCCGTGGGGTAGCAGCCTGGCGCCGCCGCCAGTCGCGCAGCAGTAAGCTGCTGGCGATAGAGCTCCGGAAGGGCATAGACCGCTTCTTTCAGCAACTCCGGCGCCGCGTGGTCCACGCCATACCACTGGCGATACACAGCCGGATCGCGGAAACGAAAGTCAGCGCTCAGATCGATGATCTTTCGGTCCAAGGGCAACAACTCGGCTGCTGCAGTCATCGCAGTGTTGTGGGGGACGGCCAGAAAGATCAGATCGGCGCGCCTCGCGACCTCGCGCGCATCGAACTTGTTGCATGTCAGCGTGAGCAGACCGAAGAGACTCGGAAATACCTCTCCGATCAGCGCACCTGCATAACTCTCTGAGGTTAGCGCCGTAATCTCTACGGCTGGATGGTTGATGAGGAGACGAAGAAGCTCCACACCGGTATACCCGCTGGCTCCGACTACCGCTACCCGGATCTTGCGTTCCGTTTCGCCCATCTGTCGTTTCACCGCAACAACCATCAGCCGTCAGCGCTCAGCACATGCTGCCTGCTGCAAGCTGACGGCTGTATGCTAAAAAAAACGGCCAGCCATCAGCACACGCTGCCTGCTGAAAGCTGACCGCCGATCGCTTCTAAGAATTAGCGCTTTGAGAATTGGAACCGTGCGCGGGCCCCCTTCTGACCGTATTTCCTTCGCTCTTTCACGCGAGGATCCCGTGTCAGGAACCCAGCCTTCCGAAGCGCCGGTCGTACGGCGGCGTCTACAACGAGGAGGGCGCGGGCGATACCGAGTCGAACAGCGCCGGCCTGCCCGGTCAATCCCCCGCCGGCTACATTCACACGGAGGTCGAACTTTCCTTCCACCCCCACCGCTTTCAGAGGCTGAACCGCCAAGGCTTGATGGGTCGAACGGCTGAAATACTCCTGCAAAGGCCGCCGGTTGACCATCAGCTTCCCGTCACCTGGCGACAACCACACCCTCGCTACAGACGACTTTCGCCGCCCAGTCCCGTACAACGCACCTTCCGCTGGCATAGCTGAAATTTATCCCTCCTTAGCGGTCGTTTTTACAAACGGTATCGGCTGCTGTGATGCATGCGGATGAGTGGGCCCGGCATAGACCTTGAGTTTGCGGAATAGCGCATCGCCCAACTTCGTTCTCGGCAACATCCCACGAACGGCAGCCTCCAGCACGCGCGTCGGATGACTTCTAAACATCTGTTCAGCGGTCGTGGTCTTCAACCCTCCAGGATAGCCGGAATGGCGATGGTAGAGCTTATCCTTCAGCTTATTACCCGTTAGGACCACTCGCTCGGCATTCACAATCACCACGAAGTCTCCGGTGTCCAGGTGCGGGCTGAAGATCGGCTTGTGCTTCCCGCGCAGGAGCACCGCGACCTCTGTGGCGAGCCTCCCAAGCACCTGTCCTGATGCGTCGATCAGGTGCCACCGCCTGTCGATTTCGTCAATTGCGCGATGAATCGTCTTGCTCATCACGTGATCTTCCCTCCTTCGTAACTACTGTCCCAGAACCGTTAGAGACTAAAGATAGGAGCAACTTTTGTCAAGGGAAAAATCACCCAATTAGTATTACGCTCGTTTTTCATGGAATTTCCCGGTCCGATAGTCTACTATAATTCGAAAACCGTGGCATTCAGAACGCTGGATTGGAGGGGATGATGTTCGGCTTGGGTATGCCGGAACTGCTGATAATTTTACTGATCGCCCTCCTGATATTTGGCGCTGCGAAATTACCCCAGATCGGCAGCTCCCTTGGCGGGGCGATTCGCGAATTCAAAAAGTCGTTTGAATCGCCCGGAAAGGAAGTGCCGCCGGCGCCCCCCGACGAGCTCGTCTGCAGCCAGTGTCGCCGCCCCTTGCAGAAGGAGTGGTCGGCTTGCCCCCATTGCGGGACAAAGCGCGAGGCGTAAAAGATTAGGGTTTACGGTGTGGGGTGTGGCGTATACCCGGTTTTTTCTAAACCCCAAACCCGAAACCCCAAACCCTAGACGTTAAGAGCTGCGTTCAATACCTCGGGCCTCACACTACGCACCTCGCATTAGAGATTGCGGTCGTAGAGGATCCGAAGGCCGGTCAGCGTGAGCAGCGAGTCCACGTGCTTGATGCTTGGTGACTCGGCGAGGATCAGGTGAGCAAGCCCTCCGGTACCGATGACGACAGGATCACCTCCCATTTCTTCGCGCATCCGCATGACGATCCCTTCAACCAGCCCAAGATAACCGAAGAACAGGCCGGATTGCATGCTGGCCACCGTCGTTTTTCCCACCACAGTGTTCGGCTTGGCGATATCGATCCGGGGCAGCTTCGCGGTCCGTTCAAACAGGGCCTCAGCGGCGATCCCGATACCGGGCGCAATGACACCCCCCAGATACTCCCCCTTGGCCGAGACCGCATCAAAGGTAGTGGCGGTGCCAAAATCCACCACGATCGCCGGGCCGCCGTACACCTCGAAGGCCGCCACCGCGTTAACGATCCGGTCGGCGCCCACCTCACGCGGGCTGTCGTATAAGATCGGCATGCCGATCTTAATCCCCTGGCCGACCACCAGGGGCTCGATCCGGAAGTAGCGATGGGCCATCTCTTCCAATGATGACTGGAGCGGTGGGACAACTGACGCGAGAATGATGGCGGAAATCTGACTCAACTCCAGCCCGGCGAGCTGTAGCAGATTGCTGATCAACATCCCGTACTCGTCGCCGGTCCCGTCCCGCCGGGTACTGAGTCGCCAATGTACCCGGAGCTCTTTGCCTTCGAATACCCCGACCGTTGTATTGGTATTACCCACGTCCAATGCGAGCAGCATGTGCCCCCTTCGACCCCGCTCAGGACAGGTCTACCCCGTCAGCGTGACATCACCGGCAACCAGGTGATGCAATGCGCCCGTCGCGTCGCGGATCACCAGTCGCCCGAGGTCGTCCATCTCGACCGCGAAACCCGACACCTCTTCATCCCCGGATCGGGCCGTGACCATCCTGCCCACCGTCAGACAGCGACGCCGGACCTGCTCGAGAATAGGCTGAGGTCCATGGCTCAAGAACCGCTCGTACCAGCCGTCGAGGCTCTCACAGAGTGACCGCGCCATCGCGGTTCGATCTATGGGTTGACCGGCCTCGACTCGGAGCGACGTCGCGATCTGGCGCAGCTCTCCCGCAAAGTCCGTCTCGGTCTGATTCACGTTAATGCCGATCCCAATGATGACATGAAGCAGGCGGGCGCCCTCGGCCGCCATCTCGCCCAGGATACCGCCCACCTTTCGGCCGTGCAGGATCAGGTCGTTGGGCCACTTGAGCGTCGTCGTGAGTCCCGTCGTCCGCTCAATCGCCTCGGCCCCTGCCACCGCGCCCATAAGGGTGAGTATGGGGGCGCTCTGCGGCGGGATCGCCGGCCTCAGGATGACGGAGAGATACAGCCCCAGCCCTGTTGGCGATTCCCATCGACGACCCAGCCGACCGCGCCCCCGCCGCTGCCGCTCCGCGATGACGATCGTCCCCTCCGCCTCGCCACGGCTGGCCAGCGCCGCCGCTTCGTCGTTCGTCGACTCGACCTCCTGGAACAGGTGGATAGTGGTCCCGATCCGCCGTATGATCAAACCGGACCGGATCTCCGCCTCCCGTAATGGCGCTAAGATTTCCTGAGGACCCGTCATAGCCGCCTAGAGTTCTGTTCCTGCCATTCGTGGCATATTTTGCGACGTCATTCCGGCCAAGCCCGCATCGCGGGCGCGAGCCGGAATCCAGGAAATCGCGTGGGTTCTGGATTCCTGCTTTCGCAGGAATGACGATGCGCGGAACGTTGCCATCTTCGCCACACTTCTGTCTGAGGACGCTAGAGGTTCAGTTCCTATCGCAGGAGCTGTTCGATCCGTTCAAGATGCTGAAGCAGTTTGGCCCTGGTATCCATGAGCCGGGTCTGCCCCTCGCGTTCCTTGGTTACCACCTCTGCCGGCGCCTTCGAGACGAAATCGGCATTGCTCAGCTTTTTGTCCACCCGCGCCAGTTCCTGCTCCACCTTATCCAGCTCACGCCGCAGCTTCTGCTGTCTGGCCGTAAAAAGCGACAGGTCGTCCACCGGCAGGTGGACTTCAACGCTCCCCACCAGGCTCACCGCAGCCCGCGTAGGTCGATCCAGATGTTGGCCGGAGGCGACGTGCTCTGCGCGCGTGAGCGCGGCGAGATACGGCAGAACCGCGTCGATCGCCCGGTCGTCATGGTCCGAGGAGGTCCGAAGCACGAGCCGGATCGACTTCGACGGAGCAATCTCGAGATCCGAGCGCAGGTCGCGGGCCGCCCGCGTCAGCTCCATCAAGAGGCCCATCGAGGCTTCGGCGTCGGCAGCCTCCCACGACGGGTCGGCTTTAGGCCAGTGCTCCAGCATCAGGCTGGTCCCCCCACGGTTCGGTAGTTGCGTCCAAATCTCCTCGGTAATAAACGGCATGAACGGGTGCAGCAGGCGCAATGCGGTCTCCAGCCCAAGAAGCAGCAGAGCAACCCCGGTTTGCTGTTGCTCACGGCTCGACTCCGCCGAGGCCATGCGAGATTTCACGATCTCCAGATACCAGTCGCAGTACTCGTGCCAGACGAACTGATAGAGCGCCGACGCCGCCTCATTGAACCGATACCCCTCCAGCGCCCCTGTCACGGACCCGATGAGACCATGCAGGCGGCTCAGCAGCCACCGGTCCGCCAGATCGAGCGTAGGGGCGGTTGGCAAACCGCCCTTACCGACAACCACCGGGACGGGGCCTTCGAGCAGCGGCAGGTATCGGGCGAGGAACTGATGGGCGTTCCACAGTTTGTTGCAGAAATGGCGATACCCCTCGATCCGCTCTTCCGAGAGCCGAATGTCGCGCCCCTGGGCTGCGAGCGCGGCCAGGGTGAAGCGGAACGCATCGGCGCCATGTTTGTCGATAATCTCGAGGGGATCGATGACGTTGCCTTTTGACTTCGACATCTTCTGCCCCTCAGCGTCGCGCACCAGGGCATGGATATAGACCTCTCTGAAGGGGACATCGTTCATAAACTTGAGTCCCATCATCATCATCCTGGCCACCCAGAAAAAGATGATGTCGAAGCTGGTGACCAGCGTCGAGGTGGGATAAAAGCGGCGGAGCAACTCAGTCTGCTCCGGCCAGCCCATGGTCGAGAAAGGCCAGAGGGCCGAGGAGAACCAGGTATCGAGGACATCGGGGTCCCGAACCAACTCCTGCCCGCCACATCGAGGGCAGGCAGCAGGGGGCGATAAGGCGACGATCGGCGTGGCATCGCGGAGAATTCTGTGAGCCTCCTCGCCATCCAGCGTGGTCCTGGACGTTGCGGCACCTGCCGCTTCAAGCAGGAGGTTGTCTACATCGCACTGCCGGCAGTACCAGGCCGGAACCTGGTGTCCCCACCACAATTGCCGCGAGATGCACCAGTCCTTGATGTTCCGCATCCAGGCAAAGTAGGTGTTCTCCCAATGCTGGGGGACAAACCTGGTCCTGCCCTCTTCCACCGCCCGAATAGCAGGATCGGCCAGCGGCCCTATCCTGACGAACCACTGAGGCGAGAGGAACGGCTCTACCACCGTTCTGCAGCGGTAGCACTTTCCAACCGCATGTAGGTGGTCTTCGACCTTGATGAGCAAGCCTCGCTCCTGCAACCGGCGCACTACGATTTCGCGAGCCTTCTCCGTCCCCAGTTCCCTGATCTCGCCATATAACGCAGGCTCAATCTGAGCGTCGGCTATCGCACTCGCGATCCTGCCTGCTTCGTCGAAGAGCGCGATTCGAGGCAGGCCGTGCCGCTCGCCGGCCTCAAAGTCGTTGAAGTCGTGCGCAGGGGTGATCTTCACCGCCCCGGTGCCGAACTCCCGATCCACGAGAATCGGGTCGCCCACCACCGGTATGGTTCGCCCGGTGAGCGGCAGCCTCACCTGACGGCCGATCAAGTAATTGTAGCGCGGGTCGTCAGGATGAACCGCCACGGCGGTATCGCCCAACATCGTTTCGGGTCGCGTGGTGGCCACGATGAGGGTTGTCGCAGGATCATCCACAAGCGGATAGGCAATATGATAGAGGAGACCTTTTGCGTCTTCGTGCTCAACCTCGATATCCGACAGCGCCGTCCGGCAGCGAGGGCACCAGTTGATCAGCCGCTCTCCGCGATAGATCAACCCCTCGTGGAACAGGCGGACAAACACCTCGCGGACCGCCCGCTGGCGCGGTTCGTCCATGGTGAAACATTCCCGCTCCCAGTCGCAGGATGCCCCCAGCCGCTTGAGCTGACGGACGATCGTCCCGCCCGACTCCTCCTTCCACTGCCAGACCCGCTCTACAAACCCTTCGCGACCAAGATCCTCCCGGCGGCGTCCCCCGTCGGCAAGCTGTCGCTCGACCACGTTCTGCGTCGCAATCCCGGCATGGTCGGTGCCGGGGAGCCAGAGGGCGTTATACCCCTGCATCCGCCGCCATCGAATCAGGATGTCCTGAAGGGTGTTGTTCATGGCGTGGCCGATGTGCAGGAAACCGGTGATATTCGGCGGAGGGATCACAATGGCATACGGCGGCTTCGGCAACGACTCATCGACGCGACTGGCGCCGGCCGCCTCCCAGACCTTTATCCAACGCTCTTCAATCCCGTGCGGATCGTATCCGGCTTTCTTCACGCGTGATATCTCGGGTTCTGTCATCAACTCCACCCCTTAACGGGAAGTAGTGTATGGTCGGGACTTCCGCATTCCAACCGTTCGTCCCGAGCCTATCGAGGGAAACAGTTACCATACAATCATCGACTCGGATATTAACAAAAAGAGCGTGCAGCAGGCAAACGATCCGCTGGAACGCTACCCGATGGTCGAGGCGCAACCTCTTCTTCGCGATCGTCAGCGAGAGGCGGACTGATCGGTTCGGAGCAACATCCGCTTGCCCTGGTAGCTCACGAAGACTCCGTCGGGCGTAATGCTCTCGATCACGAGATTGGCGTCGATCCGCTGGCCTTCGACGTACTTTTGGTTGTTGATGAAGACCCGACGCTGTGCGGCGACCTCGGAATAGACGTGAACCTGGAGGTGGAGATTCGCAAGGACCTCCTGAGGGCTCGGTGGTTCTTGAGACGCCGGCCGTGTTGCCGGGTCTCGCTCCAGGGGCTTCACGGAAGCCGAGTCTACTGCAGGAGCTGAAAACTTTTCCGGCGCGGTCTCAGGCGTCGGAGGCGAGGCGGACCTGGGGGCAGCCGCTCCGACGGATATCACATGCGCCGGCTTTGTCGCGGCCTGCGGGGACACGTCAGGATTGTGTTCCGGTCGCGGCAGGGATACGGGGGGCGCACTCCTCGTTGCAGAGGGTGGGGCGTGCGACGGGACTACGGCAACCGCTGCCCTGTCCGACGCATCCGGTGTGACGACGGGCTCGACGGGACGTACCCGCGCGGCTTGCTTCGGCGCCGCCGGTACCGCGGATGTTACGGGCTCACGAGTCACGCTTACCGGCGCTTTGTCGGGAACGGAG
Source organism: Candidatus Methylomirabilis lanthanidiphila (assembly GCA_902196205.1). Taxonomy (NCBI): domain Bacteria; phylum Methylomirabilota (SeqCode); class Methylomirabilia (SeqCode); order Methylomirabilales (SeqCode); family Methylomirabilaceae (SeqCode); genus Methylomirabilis (SeqCode); species Candidatus Methylomirabilis lanthanidiphila. Next base: position 27,147 of record CABIKM010000025.1, read on the forward strand.
AGCGACGGGCGCAGCAGCCACAGCCAGACGCCCACGTTCGCCACGACCACCGCACCGGCGATCAACGGCCAGAGGCGCCGGCGCCGTGAAGGAGGCGCCGGCGTCCGGTGGACGGTTGCCGGCGTGGGAACGGCCGCTGAGCGTCGGTCCCGCTCGGCCTTTTTCAATGCGTCAAGGATAAAGGACATGTGCGGCCTACGAGCCTTCCCGCCGGAGGCGAGGCACCTTCGGATCGCGCTGCGCCGCGCTCAAATGGGTCAGTGTCTCCTTTCCGACGACTCCGTCGGCCGTGAGCAACCGACTACGCTGGAAGGCAATCACCCGGGCACGGAGGTCGTTATCGAAGACCTGGCGATTCCGTTCTCCTCCGGGAACGCCGTCGAACTCGGCGAACCGCTCTCGCACCCACTCGACGTCCTTGCCGCGCGCGCCCGGCCTGATGGGCACCGAGCCCAACTCGGGCACCTTCCAGAGGAGAATGAACGGACCATCCCAATAGCGGTCGATCTCGCTCAGCGGGAACACGTGCCGCCGCCCCCCGAAGTCGAGAGTCGCGTTCTGTTCGTCCAGGGCCACCACCGTGGCGTACCGGCGATCTCCCGCCGGCGTCGACAGCTCGATGATGGCCGGCAGGTTCAATCGCCGGAGCTTGCCCCATGTGCCCGTCTTGAAGAGACACTGAAGTCCTTCGGAGCGACCGCGCTCGCAACCGAGGTTGTCCATGGAGCCGTCGACGTCAAGGCGCCAGGTCGCATAGAGGCCGGCAAACGCCGACTTCCTGTCGGCCCGTAGCGAGGGATCCGAAAGGAGCGCCGATAGCGTACCGGACCTCGATATCGAATTCATCGCACTCGGGCCCACGGCACGCTGGATCAACTGCGCCCGCTCCTGAGTAAAGAACGCCCAGGAGCCGGTGACGAGCACCGCGACAAGCACCGCCGCGCCCACCCACTGCCATCGACGCGCGAGCCGAGGCGCAAGCGTCTCGCCGAGCACCTCGCTCGCCGCGCGGCGCACCGTGGCGGCCGTGACACGACGTTGGTCTTGCGTATAGGCCCCGAGCAGCGCGCGGTCGCAGATGGCATTGATCAGCCGCGGGATGCCGCGCGCCGACACGTGTACTGCGCGCATCGCCGCATCAGTAAAGATCGTTTGCTTCTGGCCGGCGATCTGGAGTCGATGAACGATATACGCTCGCACGTCGTCCTCGGAGAACGCCAGCAGGTGATAGCGCGCGGTGACCCGCTGGGCCAATTGCCGGAGCTCTTCCCTGTTGAGCAGCCGGATCAGCTCCGGCTGGCCGATAAGGATGATCTGCAATAGCTTCCGGGTTGGGGTCTCAAGATTCGTCAGCAGCCGGATCTGCTCCAGGACATCGGCGGCGAGGTCTTGCGCCTCGTCGACGATGAGCACCGTGCGACGTCCTTGTGCGTGCGCATCGAGCAGATGTCGGTAGAGCGCGTCAACAAAAGGCTTCCCGCTGGTGGTGCCGGCGGGATACGAGATGCGGAGCTCATCACACACCGCGGCGAGCAGTTCGATGGGCGTAAGTCGCGGATTGAGGATGAGCGCCACGTCCACGTTGGGCGGCAGTTGCTCCAACAGACACCGACAGAGTGTCGTTTTCCCGGTCCCAACTTCTCCGGTAAGTTGCACAAACCCGCCGTCTTCTCCGACCCCGTAAAGAAGGTGTGCCAGGGCGTCACGGTGGCGCTCACTCATGTAGAGATAGCGCGGATCAGGCGTCATGGAAAACGGGGTCTCAGTGAAGCCGAAATATGTCGTATACATCACGTGACGCGGACGGGGGCTGCGCTCTGCCCTTCCGACACCTTCCGCCGCAAGAATCGGAGAGAATGTCGCCGGCGTGGGCCGACCTGGAGATTCCTCGGCGCCATCCTCATCCAGGGTTTCACGCCGCTACTCGACGACGGTATACCGGCGGATGTCCGGATCGGCGACCGCCAGACCAGGCAACTTCACACGGGCGTCTTGCAGGTGTGGCGACTGCAGGTGCGCGTCGAGTGCTGCCTCACTGGTCCACTCTTCTACGAACGTAAAATCGGTCGGATCGGTTTTGTTCTGCAGCAATTCGTACGTCACGCACCCCAGCTCCTTGCGCGTCGGTTCCACCAGGCCCTGCAATACGGCCCGCAATTCTTCCACCTTTCCGGGGCGCGCAACGACCCGCGCCACCACCCGCACCCCTTGATCCGTCATTCCGGTGACTCCTTTCCCGGCCCCGCATTGACGCCGGCGCTGGATCCTGATAGGCTCACGGTACCACGCAAGGAGGACAAGGCCGTGACCGTACAAGTGAAGTTGACCTACGACGATTACCTGTTGTTTCCCGATGATGGCAGACGCCACGAACTCATCGATGGAGACCACTACATGACCCCATCGCCATCCAAGAGACACCAACGCATTTCGCTCAATATTGCCTACCGCATTAGGGCGCATCTTGAGCATCACTCCCTGGGTGAACTCTACACCGCCCCGTTCGACGTGGTACTCTCAACGACGGACGTTGTTCAGCCCGATCTTCTCTTCGTGTCATCCGCCAAGACTGCCATGATCACCGCGCAGAACGTCCAGGGCGCTCCTGACCTGATCGTGGAAATCCTGTCTGAGACCAGCCGCAAGACCGATGAGATCATCAAACGGAAGCTCTACGAGCGATTCGGCGTCCAGGAATATTGGATCATCGACCCGGAACTCGATACCATCAAGATCTATCGTATAACGCCCCAAGGCTACCAGCGGGCCGCCGAACTAAACCGCGAAACAGGCGATATCCTGTCCACCCCGCTTCTACCAGACCTGACGATTCCGCTGAACGACCTCTTCGCGTAAATCACCCTTACCTCAATTCGCTCAGGCTGTAATATTACAGGACGAAGATCTTCCCGCGCCTGAGCGATCCAATCTTCCTGCCTACGCCCCATGACCACTGCTACGCCGGGACGAAGTAGACGTCGGTCGGCTTGAACTTGGAGAGGCGGCGGAATTTTGCCCGAACCTTCATCCCGACCAAGTCCAGTGAGGGCTTCAGCGGATCGACGCCGAGCAGCCGCGACAAAAACAGCGTATCGACACCAGGCCACTCCACCAGGATCAGCACAAAAGGGGTCTCCTTCAGGAACTCCTCGCTCCCGAAGTAGCAGACGGTGAAGGTGTGAACCGCGCCGACCTGCGACAATTCGAACCAGTCGCACTCGCTGCCGCAATCCATACAGTGCAGCTTAGGGGTGGCGTATTTATACCCACATTTGGTGCAGACGGTTCCCAGCAGCTTGCCGTTGGCCAAGCCGGCAAAGAACGGGGAGTCCTGCCCGTAGCTGTGGAGGTAATCGATCCGATAGGGCTGCTTGATGAGGATGGGGGCCATGTCCTTGAGCTGGCTCAGGTCCTTGAGCTGGCTCAGGTCCTTGGGGAACGGGACATTGAACAGGATCGTCCCGTCGTCGGTCTCCGGCAACGCGACCGGCTCCTCATTTGTAAGCGTGCGATTGGCTCTCCCACCCTTAGCGCTCGCCATGGCGCCCTCCCTCCTGACTGATGCAATAGCCGAAGATCAGACCTTCTCCATAATGCTTACGGTGACGTACGTCCCGGTGCCGGCATGGCTGTGAATGGCGCCACGGCGGGCCCCCTTGACCTGTAGCCGGTCGTTGCCGAAATGCTTTTTGATGGCTCCCTGAAGCTGCCACAAGGCGAAGACCGCCTGCATCAGGCCGGTGGCCCCGACCGGGTGGCCGCAGGCGATCAGCCCCCCAGAGGGGTTGACCGGTAGCGTCCCGGGCTTCTTGAGGGCGAGGCCGTAGTCAAGGTTGGGCAAAAATGGGTTCCCCTCCTCAGTCCATCGACCGCCCTCCCCGTACTTGCAGAGGCCCATATCCTCGTAGGTCTGGATTTCGGAGGAGGTATAGGCATCGTGTAGCTCAATGAAGTCCAGCTCCTTGATCGGATGGGTAATCCCGGCCATCTCGTAGGCTAGCTTGGAGGCCATCCGGCCAGCCCGGAACGAGTGAATGCCGGGGTACTTCAGACCCCGATAGTCACTGGCCCGCTCATGCGGGAGCAGCAACACCTTCCGGTGCGGCCGATCGGCCATCCGCATGGCGTCCGTCCCGCGACCAATGCCGACGATCTTGGCCGGCTTGAGCCGCTTGCCGCCCGCCTTCTCCAGCTTGCTGACCCCCTCCTCGCTGGCCAGGATCGTGGCGGCCGCGCCGTCGGACATCACGCAGATGTCCAGGCGCGTCAGCGGCCAGGCCACCATCGGAGCGCGACGCACATCTTCGATCGTGAGGAGCCTTCGCTTCTGGGCATAGGGGTTGTGAAAGGCGTTGTTGTGATTCTTCACCGAAACGTGGGCCATCTGCTCGACGGTCGTACCGAACTCCTTCATGTGCCGGACCACCATCATCGCGTAGTAACCGCTGTAGAAACCGCCCACCGGGTAGTCAAAGCTCACGTCGGAGGCGAGGGCGATGAATTCGTTCCCCTTCCAGGTATTGACGTGGGACATCGTCTCGAAGCCATAGGCCACGCAGACGTCCATGAGACCAGAGGCCACCGACTTCCAGGCCTCCTGAAAGCAGAGCCCTCCCGTGGCGCCCCCGCCTTCGACCCGGTGACTCGGCTTGGGACAGAGCCCCAGGTAGTCCTGCACCATGATGCCTGACATCAACTGCCGCTGAAAATGGTCGGAGAAGTACGACGCGACCGAGCCATCGACGATCTCGACGAACCGGGGATGCTCAAGCCCAAGGTCTTTGAGGGCGTAGTCGTACGCCTCCTTCACCATCGGCTGGAAGGTAACGTCCGGCCGAGCCTTCGCAAACTTGCTTACCCCTCCCGAAACCATATACACCGGCCGCATGAAGCGCTCTACCCCCTTTCCGCCATTGCGAGCACCCGAAGGGTACGCGGCAGATCCCCCCATCCCAAATCCCCCCAGTCCCCCTTTTATAAAGGGGGGTGCGGGAGGATTTCGGCTGTTTCCCTCGCAATGACCTGCTTGTACATGTGTACTCAGGCTCTTCGCCTCACGTGATCCTTCACAAAGGCAATAGCTTCGGTCGTGGTCGTGCCTGGCGTGAAGACGGTAGCGAGTCCGGCCGCTTTCAGTTTCGGGATGTCGTCGGTGGGGATGGTGCCGCCGCCAAAGACGAGGATGTCATCGACACCGCGCTCCCTGAGCAGCTCCATGACCCGTGGGAACAGGTACATATGAGCCCCGGACAGACAGGACATGCCGATGGCGTCTACGTCTTCCTGGATGGCCGCGCTCACGATCATCTCCGGGGTCTGCCGGAGCCCGGTGTAGATGACCTCCATCCCGGCGTCGCGGAAGGCCCTGGCGATGACCTTGGCGCCCCGATCGTGCCCGTCAAGGCCCGGCTTGGCGATCAACACACGGATCTTTCGTTCCGTTGCCATTCGCACGCTCCTGTAATTGCTCAGAAAGTCTCCCGTTCTCGTCCAGAAATCCCCCCGTTCCCCCCTTTTGAAAGGGGGGTTTGGCGGGATTTTGCTGAGCGTCACACCTTTCATGCCCATGGGCGCCCCCGGCGCATGGGGTATTGCTTCGACTGCCTCAATCGGGCAGGGTAACCCTGCCCCTACAGTGATACTCCGCAATCGCTAAATGATCGAGGGCTCCCTGTATTCGCCCCAGACATCGCGGAAGACATCCATGATTTCGCCCAGGGTCGCGTAGGCCCGAACCGCGTCAAGAATTCTCGGCATCAACAGATCCTTGCCCCACGGGTCGTTGCCGGCGGCCGCCTGGCGAAGCGTCTCAAGCGACCGCGCTACCGCCTCTTTGTCGCGCGAGCGGCGAAGCCGGTCAAGGCTTTCGATCTGCCGCGTCTCGGCCTCACGATCGATGGTGAGGGTGGGGATCGGCGCCTCTTCATCCACCGTAAATCGATTGACGCCAACGATGATCTTCTCGCCCCGTTCGATCGCCCGCTGATAGGCGTAGGCGGCATCGGCGATCTCACGCTGGGGGAAGCCCTTCTCGATCGCCCGGATCATCCCGCCCAACTCGTCGATCCGCCGGAAGTACTCCCAGGCTCCTTCCTCCATCTGATTGGTCAACGTCTCGACATAGTAGGAACCGGCCAACGGATCGACCGTATTGGTGACGCCGCTCTCGTGCGCGATGATCTGCTGCGTCCGCAGCGCAATAGTGGCCGCCTCTTCCGTCGGCAGCGCCAGCGCCTCGTCCATGGCGTTGGTGTGCAGCGACTGCGTGCCGCCCAGGACAGCCGCCAGCGCCTGGATCGCGACCCTGATGATGTTATTGCGCGGCTGCTGGGCGGTCAGGGTACAGCCGGCCGTCTGGGCATGCGTCCGAAGCAACCAGGAACGGGGATCCTTCGCGCCGAACCGCTCCCGCATGATCCGCGCCCACAGCCTTCTCGCCGCCCGAAACTTGGCTACCTCCTCGAACAGGTCGTTGTGGCAATCGAAGAAGAAGGAGAGGCGCGGGGCAAACGCATCAACCTCAAGACCCGCCTTGATGCTCTCCTCCACGTAGACCATGCCGTCAGCCAGTGTAAAGGCGAGTTCCTGCAATGCGGTGGCCCCCGCCTCCCGGATATGGTACCCGCTGATGCTGACGGTATTCCAACGCGGCAGGTGCCGCGCGCCGAACAGGATGGTGTCGGTCACCAGTCGGACCGACGGTTCGATCGGATAGATATACTCTTTCTGCGCGATATACTCCTTCAGGATATCGTTCTGGACCGTGCCGCCGATCCGATCGTACGGAACGCCCTGCTTCTCGCAGACGGCGATATACATCGCCCATAAGACCGCGGCGGGGGAACTGATCGTCATGGAGGTCGTGACCTCGCCGAGCGGAATACTCTCGAACAGCGTCTCCATGTCGGCGAGCGAATCGATGGCCACGCCGCACTTACCCACCTCTCCGGCCGAGAAGGGGTGATCCGAATCGTATCCCATCAGGGTCGGCAGATCGAAGGCGGTGGACAACCCCATCTGGCCCTGTTCGAGCAGATACTTGAACCGCCGGTTGGTCTCGGCGGCGGTCCCGTACCCGGCAAACATCCGCATGGTCCAGAGCTTGCCGCGGTACATTGTCGGCTGAACGCCGCGGGTATAGGGATAGTCGCCGGGGAATCCCAGATCCCTCAGGTAGTCGAAGTCGGGCAGGTCGGCCGGGGTGTAGAGGCGCTCGACGGGGGTCATGGATGCGGTCGTGAAGCGCTCAGCCCGCTCAGGCGCATTCACCAGGGCGGGCTTCAGCGTCTCGGCCTCCCACCGCGCCTTCTCTTCCTCGATCCGCTTCAGATCCTTCTGCTCCGCCATGTCAATCAATCCGTAGTGTAGTATCCCATAAGTCCCTTTACAGTGATCGTCATTCCGGGCTTGACCCGGAATCCAGTCTTTTTCTGCTGGATTCCCGCTTTCGCGGGAATGACGCCACGGGTATTATTGCAATCAAGCACTAGCGTTCAGCGGCAGCAAAGCCACATCCCACAGGCTGACTGCTGACCGCTGAAAGCTGAATGCTGTCTTTAATCTACACTTTGCGCCATCAGCTCCGCTACGTCAAGCGGTCTGGTCCGCCCGATCGCGTCTTTCACCTTCAGTGCGTCCTCAAACATGATCAGGCAAAAGGGGCAGGCGCTCGCCAGGACCTGCGGCCCAAGCGCCAATGCCTCTTCGGTCCGCTCCCAGCTTACGCGCTTGCCGATCTTTTCTTCAAACCACATCAACCCACCCCCGGCGCCGCAGCAGAAGCCTTGCTCCCGGCACCGGTCCATCTCCTTGACGGCAAGTCCGGGGATCGCGCTGAGAAGTTGCCGGGGCGGGTCGTACACGCCGTTGTGCCGCCCGAGATAACAGGGGTCATGAAATGACGCCACGCCATCGATCGGCTTCTGCAGGCGCAGGCGCCCTTCCTGCACCAGTTCGGCCAGCAACTGCGTGTGATGGACGACCTCATAGTTACCGCCCAGCTTGGGGTATTCATTCTTGAGCGTATTGAAGCCGTGCGGGCAGGCGGTGACGATCTTCTTGATGCCATACCCGTTCAGGGTGGCAATGTTCTCTCTGGCCAGCGTCTGAAAGAGGTACTCGTTTCCGATCCGTCTGGCCGGATCGCCCGTACACCGCTCCTCTTCCCCCAGGATCGCGAAATCGACGCCAGCGCGTTGCAGGAGCGTGGCGAAGGCCGCCGCCACCTGCTGGTTCCGCTCATCAAACGCCGCGGCGCAGCCGACCCAGTAGAGGATCTCCGGTGTCCCGTTCGCGGCCACCGTCTTCACGTCAAGCCCCCTCGCCCAGTCGGTTCTGGAGGCCGTAGCCCCACGGAACGGATGGCCCCGCTCTTCCAGGCTCCGCAAGGCCGCCTGCATCGTCTCCGGAAAGTCGGCCTCTTCCATCACCAGATGGCGGCGCATCTCGACGATCTTCGGGATCGGCTCGATGAAGACCGGGCACTCCTGATGGCAGGCCCCGCAGGTGGTGCATGCCCACAGGACATCGTGAGTAATCACCTCGCCGACCATCTTCCTGGACTCCTCTCCGTCGGCAACCAGGCGCATGTGATCCCGCAGGTCGATAATCACCCCTTTCGGCGTCAGCGGCTTCCCGGTCGCCCAGGCCGGACAGGCAGCCTGGCAGCGGCCGCATTCGGTGCACGCCTCGAGGTCGAGGAGATCCTTCCAGGTCAACTGGTTAATCGCCCCAGCGCCAAATCGCTCCGCCCGCTCCAGGTCGATCGGTCGCAGCACTCCGGAACCTTCGCGATTCTTCATCAGGACATTGGCGGCCGCAGACGTGAAGTGCATCCCCATGCCATAGGGCAGAATAGCGATGAATGTGAAGGCCATGGCGGCATGGAACCACCAGAGGATTCCATGGAGGAACATCTGGTGGGCCTGGTCAGTCCCGCGAAACAGGGCGGATGCCAGCCGGCCGCCAGGAGACCACTGGCCCCATGGATCGGCCGAGGCCGCAATCCGCAGCCCCTCAATCAGAAATCCGGTCACCAGGATGATGAGGAGCAGCACCAGCAGAATACCGTAGCTCTTAGCGATGCGGGGCTGCAGGAGCCGATCGGGTTGCAGGCCATAGCGCCTAGCGAGCGCAATCAGCACGCCGCCAATGGCCGTCAGCCCGAACAGATCGACGGTCAGCGACATGAAGTAGAGGTAAAATGGTCCGCGCAGGGTCGGGATGCCGAGATAGTCCTGAAGGGCCACGAGGCAGGTCGCGATAAAGAGGACGATAAATCCCCAGGAGATCGAACGGTGCAGCAGCCCTGAGAGGGGGTCTTGAGCGATCCGCTGCTGCCAGACGGCGTACTGGACAACGCCTTTGAACCGGTCCCACAGGCTGCCTTCGACGGCAGCCGGCTCTCCCGCGAGGATCATGCGGGTATGTCGGTAGATGCCGTAGAGCCAGACGACCAGGAAGGGAAACAACAGCAGGTACAGGAACAGGTGCCCCGGGATGTTCCAGTAGACCTCGCGCATGGGGGTCATGTTTTACGTTCCAGGTTACAGAAGTGCTACGTTCAAGGTTGAACGACACCTCGGATGCGAAACGCTACCCCTACGGCTCGCCAACGTGGGACTCGGAACCCGCCGCGGTGTTGCGTCAGCGTCCGGTTAATTCCTTGCAGTGTCGGATCAGGCTGGTCGCCACGGCCTTCCAATCTTCGACAATGCCGAGCTGGGCCACCTTGAAGATCGGCGCTGTAGGATCGGTGTTTACCGCCACGATATGCTTCGAGCCTGAAATTCCGGCGACATGCTGGGTGGCGCCGGAAATCCCAAAGGCAAGATACAGATCCGGACTGACGTTCCTCCCGGTCTGGCCTACCTGCCAGGATGGCGGGACCCATCCGGCATCGGTCGCCGCCCGCGACGCGCCCACAGCGCCCCTGAGGACCTGTGCCAGCTCCTCAAGCACCTTGAATCCTTCCGGCCCGTGTACCCCACGCCCGCCGCTTACCACGATCTTGGCATCCCCCAGATTGACACCGGTCGTCTCCTCCTGGACCCTCTCTATGAGACGAGTCTTGAGTTGCGGGGCTTCCAGAGCGACATCGACCCGGATCTCCTCGCCCATCCGGCCCTCTTCTTGCGTAGCCGGCTCCAGCGTCCGGAGCTTGGCCGTTGCCACGATCGAGTTCGCACGAGGCTCGACAACCGCCACCGCCTTCCCCCCGTAGGCCGAGCGCGTAAACCGCAACCGACGGGATGCCTGGTCCAGGTCGAAGTCGATGAACTCCCCGACAAAGGCGGCCTGGAGCCGATAGGCCAGGCGCGGGCCCAGCTCGCGCCCCATCACATCGCCGGGCAGCAACACGACGGTCGGTTGAGCGCGCTCGCAGATCTGATGCAGGACGAGTGCATACGCATCGCCTTGATACCCTTTGAGCAAGGGATGCTCGGCCCGATAGACCTGATCGGCGCCATGCGCGAACAGCAACGGGACGTATGGGCCGACCTCTGTGCCCAAGATGGCTGCCGCCACCGGCTGGGCCAGCTTCTCTTTCAGCCGCCTCGCGCCTGTGAGCAGTTCCAGCGTATCTCGCGTCAGCCTGCCGTCTTTCGTCGTCGCCAATACCAATATGCCGGGCATCGATCTCCTCGTAAAATTCAGCAGTCAGCAGTTAGCGGCTAGCGGTCAGCAAAGTTCGGAATGAACAGTCTGCCAGCCAACTCACCAAAGTAATTGCTCCCCGTCCTTGAACCTTCGTATTCTTCCTGTTCTTCCTGAAAGCTGATGGCTGATAGTTGAACGCTGTTCTTAAATCAGCTTCAGCTCGCGTAGCCGGGCCGCCAGTGTCGCAGCCTTTTCCTCCGGCGTATTTCCCTCGATCATCTCACACCTGGACTCCTTGACCGGGATAGAGACATCGGTGATCGCAACCCTGACGGCACCCGGACCGATTCTCTCCGGGTCGAGCCCGAGATCCGCCGCCTTCCAGACGGGGATCGTCTTCTTGGCAGCCGCCATAATATCCCTCAGCTTGGCGTAGCGGGCGGTGTTCGTCTCGTCAGAGCTGATGGCAGCGAGGAGCGGGGGCTTGGCCTCGATCAGCTCGTATCCATCCTCCACCACTCGACGGACGACAACCTGTCCATCCCTTACCTCGATCCGGGTCACATATCCGACATACCCGATCTCGAGCTCCTCGGCCAGAAAGGCCGGGACGGCCCGATCGGCCCAATCCCCCGACTCGCAGCCGGTCAGGATCAGATCGTATGCGCCCGCCTTCCGGATCGTCTTCGCCAGCGCGTGGGCAATCCCTTGCTGATCAGAGCCGACAAGAAGCGGCTCATTGACCAGGATCGCCTCGTCGGCACCCATCGACAGCGCGCTTTTCAGCGCCGTCATAGCGGTTGTGCCGCCGATGCTGATCGCCGTCACCTTGGCGCCCTGCTTCTCCTTAAGCTGGATGGCCACCTCGAGGGCATTGGCGTCGTACGGACTGATGACCAGCGGATTGTTCCCCTGAACCTGCCGCTTGGTCCGGGAATCGATCATGAACTGGCTCATCGGAGTCTCAGGATCGATAATCTGCTTGATACAGACGATGATGTTCATATGGCTGGGTTCACTGTTCAACGTTCAAGGTTCAACGTGGACCGTTCAAGGTTCAAGGTTCAACGTGGACCGTTCAAGGTTCAAGGTTCAACGTTCAACGTTCAAAGTTCGAGGTTCGAGGTTCGAGGTTGTGAGTTCCGATTTAGCGCTCAGCACATGGAACTCGTTTAGTTCAGCAACTGATGGGCGATCACTAACCGTTGAATTTCGGACGTGCCCTCGTAGATCTCGGTGATGCGGGCGTCGCGGAACAGCCGCTGGGCTGGAAAATCATAGAGATACCCATAGCCGCCGTGAACCTGGAGCGCCTTCGTGGCGGCCCGGTTGGCGGTCTCCGACGCGAACAGCTTTGCCATCGCCGATTCCTTGGTATGCCGAAGACCTTTGTCCTTCAGCCACGCCGCCCGATAGGTAAGTAGCCTCGCCGCCTCGATCTGCACCGCCATATCGGCAATCATCCATTGAATCGCCTGAAACGACGCAATCGGCTTATCGAAGGCAACCCGCTCCTTGGCATACCTGAGCGAGATGTCCAGCGCCGCCTGGGCGATCCCTACCGCCTGCGCCGCAATGCCAATCCGACCGGCATCAAGGGTCATCATAGCAATCTTGAACCCTTGCCCTATCTCGCCCAGCAGGTTCTCCGCAGGCACGCGGCAATTCTCAAAGACGACCTGGCAGCAACTGGTGCCATGGAGCCCCAACTTCTTCTCCACCTTCGAGATAGTGAAGCCCGGCGTCCCCTTCTCCACCAGGACGGCGCAGACCCCTTTGGCCCGAAGACCGCGATCGACCGTGGCAAAGACCAGCGCCAGATCAGCCTCCAAGGCGTTCGTGATGAAGTTCTTGGTCCCGTTCAGTACGAATACGTCGCCTTCCCTGCTGACCATGGTCTGCTGGGCTGACGCATCCGATCCAGCGCCCGGTTCGCTCAGCGCAAAGCAGCCGAGCAGTTTGCCGCCGGCGAGTGGGGTGAGATACCGCTGCTTTTGGGCCTCTGATCCGAACTTATACAGGGCATCAGCCACCAGCGAGTTGTTGACCGACATGACGACGCTGGTCGAGGCGCAGGCTCGAGCGATCTCCTCCATAGCGATAGCGTAGCACACATTGTCCGACCCGGCGCCGCCGTATTCCGTAGGAATCGCCACGCCCATCAGCCCAAGCTCCCCCATCTTCTTGACCGTCTCCTGCGGAAAGATCCCTTCTTCGTCCACCCGCTTGGCCAGCGGCGCGACTTCATTGGCAGCGAATTCGCGCACCATCTCCCGAAACAGTCGCTGCTCTTCGGTGAGCTCGAACCTCATCATCGTCCCCCAACCTTGAACTTTGAACGTTGAACCTTGAACGGGCCTTTCCTACTTCCCCTTGAACTTCGGTGGCCGTTTCTCCAGGAAGGCGTTTACGCCCTCAGCCCTGTCCTCGGTCGCAAAGCAGAGCCCGAACAACTGAGCTTCATGAGCGAGCGCTCGCTCCAGCGCCATATCGTACCCGTCCTCAATCGCCTCCTTGGCCGCCTTGATCGCCAGTGGAGCTTTGGTGGCCAGCTTGTCGGCCAGCTTTCTCACCTCGACCATCAGTTGATCGGCCGGCACAACCTTGTTCAGCAGACCGAGACCCCAGGCCTCCTGCGCTCCGATCATCTCGCCGGTCAGCACCAGCTCCTTCGCGCGCTGTTTGCCGATCAGCCGCGCCAGCCGCTGCGTTCCCCCGGCACCCGGGATGATCCCAAGATTGATCTCAGGCTGGCCGATCCTGGCCGCATCCGACGCATAGATCATGTCACAGGCCATCATCAGCTCACACCCTCCCCCCAGCGCATACCCGTTGACCGCCGCAATCACCGGCTTTGGCAATCGCTCGATCTCCAGAAAGAGCCGCTGGAGACGCTGGACAAACATCCACGCGTCGATCGGACTCATCGCCTTGAACTCAGTGATATCGGCCCCGGCAGCGAACGCCTTGTCCCCGGCGCCCGTAATCACCACCACCCGAACGCCCGAGTCGTCCCGGACCTGGCGCACCGCCTGCTCCAACTCCCCAACCATCGCCAGATTGATCGCGTTCAACGCCTGTGGGCGGTTCAACAGGATAATAGCGAGGCTGCCCTCTATCCGCAGTTCAAGTGTCTGGAAGCCCATGGCCACCTCCGATTCCATTTTATCTTCGACTGCCTCGTCACTTCACGATAAGGGTGATTTTCTGCGTCATGCCGGCGCCCGCCAGTGCAATATGTGCCCCGTCGGCGGCCTGCAAACACAGAGTGTGCGTACCGGGTGACAAGACCAATTCAGCTTCCAACTGTCCTTTGCCGTAGTGCAGGTGAGTGGCATCCGACGGCACCACTGCGCCGGCTGCTACGCAGTCAGTGTCCACCATGATGTGGAGATGACCCGCCCCGGCCTTCACTACACCGACGGGTTCGACGATAAAGTTCTCTGCGCCCATTGTGACCTTCACCGGGCTGATGACGGTAGCCCCATCGCTCGGCGAGGTAAAGAACACGCGGGCTTGGTTGGCGCCAAGCGTCGCGCAGGCTGAGAGCCCGGCCACGAGCAGGAGCAGAGCCAAAGCAAATTCTGATCGAGAAGTGTGCTTTGAAACGTTCATGATGTACCTCCTGGATGGCCAGGTTAGCCACTCCATGTATTGGTGGATGGCTAATTGAGGTAGTGAGACTCTTGTCGACGGCCTAACCAGAGCATCGGAGGGCGCGTCATCTCAGCGTACCCCTGCATGCTCTCGTTAGGGGCACCCATCGGGTACGACCGCATCTATGAAGGTCATCGGCGCCTCGTGAGGAGGTTAGCGATGACGCCTCCAGCAACACCCAGCACAAGAGTCACCACTACGCTGGTCAGAAGGTAGTGTCTGATGCTGAGAATGGTTGCATACCGCTCGATCTCTGTACCCAAGAGGAACACCGCATCGGGAAAAAGGTAGCCCGCGACAGTGTAGACAGCGCCACCAGTGAACGCCATCGTCATCGAAGATGCGATCAGGAGAAACCTCTCCTTCTCCCACGGCAGCGATTTGTCATTGATTCGAAAAATATAGTCGCTCAGCGTGACAGGCGTATACTTCTCATCATTAGCAGACTGACCAGCATCATATCGACGTCTCCAGCGGAACGCGAAGGGAAGGAACACCGCGAGAAAGCCAGCCACGGCACCGATTACTGTCAGGACTATTTTGTACCAATGCGCGTAACCCCTCAAGGTATTCAATCGCTCAATTATGTCGACTTCCGTCGCAAGAACCCAATCGCGGTCAGCCCCGGATATGGAATACGAGGCTCCTTCAGAAGTTAAGGTGATATCAATACGAGGCTTGCTTCTAGTGGTGACACCCTCGTCAGCAGCACCTTCCAGCTTAGCTCGCGCGGCGATCGTGAGAGACAGGATTGGCCGGGCACTCGTGTTTTCATCATTTAATACGATCCGAAGCTCACTCGTTTCGTAGTAAACCTTATTTGGATAGGTCACAACATACTGAACCGAGGGGGTTGCTTTCGCCGCCATGCGTTGTCGTACGATCTCATCGAGTTTAATCAAGTCCTTTTCGCCGACGACAAGGGATCCCAATAGCTTAGCCGAGGCCGAGGCGCGTAGAACCGGGTATTCCTCGGCTGGCCACGCCTCAATTGGTTGGCTGACGATCGCTAGAACTAATAAGAAAGGTAGAACGAGACGTTTCATTATTCAGCGTTGCCTAACTTGAGTATGCTGGTTAACCCATCTTCATCGACTGTTTTCGTAGTCATGGCGGATTCTATTGTGTTGTTCAGTAGTTAGCAAGCGATATCTTGACTGCCGGGATGGGACACACACTGGTCGTACTCGCACCCTCGCACTTCAGCGGCGCCGGGAGGGTCCCCTGGAAATAGGACAGCCCTTTGGGGTGTCCTGTCCCCCAAAGGGCTGTGACAGATTCCTCCCGCCAGACGCAGGTCCGGTTGGCTTATCGATTCTCACCGGCCGCCATGACCACTACGCCTCGTGACCCGGAACAGGTGGCCCTGTTAGCCGTCAGGTACGTCGCCTCCGCGATCACCTGGCGCGAGGACTCGCACCTCGCTCACTCTGCGTCATGCCCACACCGGATAGCCTGAGCGGCGCGCGATTTCTGCGCGTGAGACTCAAGACTGTGGTTAGCCCTGTTGCTCGATGAGTCGCCCATATTCATCGTGGGGACCGATCCAGACCCAGATGCAATCCGCCCCATCCTCGACTGACAGCGCCCGATGATGAGGCCCAGCTCTCACAGACCAAAGTTTGCCGACCTTTTTGAAGTGCAGCGAAGGGTGCGCGGGGTTTCCTTGCAGAAGATTGAAGTTTCGTCGAGCCACTCTCTGAACAGTGTGTGGAAGGTGCGTGAAACACACCCAAAAACGAGCTGTTGTGCGATGTTTCACAGGTCCTTGAGAGTTCCCTTGTCTTTCGCGTCAAGTGCCTCACGTACCAGGAAATCTAGTTTCCCGGCCTCAGAGTCAGCTTTGATTTCTTCGTCCCACCTCTCCCAATCCTTCTCTGACAGCCACCTGACAAGTTCGGTAAGCTCCTCCTTAGGAAGCCGCTCGATTTCGGTCTTGATTTCGTCCACTTTTGACATGTTCTTACCTCCTGCCAGAACTTCGGAATACCAATTCACCGAAGCTGAAATCCCGGAACACACCAGCTCTCAGTCAAACTCAGTATGCCACACCTACGCCTTGAACGCTACCCTCGCTGCGCGGTAGAGGGCTATCTATCGAGTCTACTGGTCAGCCGATCTCCATTACCTATTTTTGCAGCTCTGGCGGATTCCTTTGTGTTGTTCAGTAGTGAGCAGAGATATCTTCACTGCCGAGATGGGACAAGCACTGGCCGCGCTCATAGTCCCTTGCTTCAGAAGCTCCGAGAGGGTCCCCTGGAAACAGGACAGCCCTTTGGGGCTTCCCGTCCCCAAAGGGCTGTGCCAGATTCCGCCCGCCGGACGCGGGTCTGGTTGGCTTATCAGTTCGCACCAGCCGCCATAACCACTCCTCCTCGTCACTCGGAACAGGTGGCCCTGTCTGCCGCCAGGCAAGTCGGCTCCGCGATGACCCGGCGCGAGAGATCTCACCTCCTGAAACGC
Source organism: Candidatus Methylomirabilis lanthanidiphila (assembly GCA_902196205.1). Taxonomy (NCBI): domain Bacteria; phylum Methylomirabilota (SeqCode); class Methylomirabilia (SeqCode); order Methylomirabilales (SeqCode); family Methylomirabilaceae (SeqCode); genus Methylomirabilis (SeqCode); species Candidatus Methylomirabilis lanthanidiphila. Next base: position 43,866 of record CABIKM010000025.1, read on the forward strand.
TAAGTGAAGTCATGAACTGTTCTACGGTGCCAGTCCTAACTGAACTTTGATCGCCTGCTCAACGCCTTTTACGGCAGCGCTGGACAAGCGACCCGCGCGGCTTAGCAGCCGCATCTTACTTACGGTCGTCAGTTGATCTGCCATGGCTTTATTCCTCTTCCCCTCGATCATGACGTATGCTTCGCTCGGGTAAAGGTGATCCACCGAGGTGGTTAAGGGTACAACCTGGACGCGGTTCAGGTGCTTATTTGAAGCGTCGTTGCTGACGATCACTGCCGGTCGCCGCTTTTGAATCTCGCCGCCGATTGACGGGTCGAAATTCACCCACCACACCTCACCTCGCTTCATCGGCAACGTCTCCGACCGTAGCTTCAGCCCACTCCAATGCCTCGGCTTCCCGCGCTTCTTCTTGCGCCATCTGACGATAGGCCGTTTCCAAGTCCTTACCGATCACATGAGGGCGCACCAGTGACTCCACAAACCGGCTGATGCGCCGTCGCCCAGCGACCCTGTGGAGGCCGGCATAGACCCGCTCGTCGATCGTCACGGTCAGTTTTTTCTGCATGCTTTCCTCCCATCTCAATACGTGTTTGTATACGTATAGTAACTTAAAGCGCCATACGAGGCAAGCGCGGATTCCAACGGGTTGTTCAGTAGTTAGCAAGAGATATCTTTACTGCCGAGACGGGACACACACGGGCCGCGCGCACACTCTCTTACTTCCGAAGCTCCGAGAGGGTCCCCTGGAAACAGGACAGCCCTTTGGGGCTTGTCGTATCCCAAAGGGCTGTAACAGCTTCTTCCCGCTGGACGCGGGTTCGGTTGGCTTCTCGGTTCTCACCGGCCGCGAGGGGTTATATGGGCCACACTTACCACCGACCGCCGTGCCCTGGCAGACCGAGTGCGGCCGCCTGTTCGCCCGCCTGTTCACTTCACGGTAAGAGTGATTTTCTGCGTCATACCAGCGCCAGCCAGCGCAATATGTGCTCCGTCGGCAGCCTGTAAACACAGGGTGTGCGTGCCAGGTGACAAGGCCAATTCAGCCTCCAACTGTCCCTTGCCATAGTGCCGGTGAGCGTCATCAAACGGCACCACTTGGCCGGCTGGTACGCAATCAGTGTCCACCATGATGTGAAGATGACCCGCCCTGGCCTTGACTGTACCGGCGGGTTCGACGATAAAGTTTTCTGTGCCCATTGTGACCTTCACTGGGCTGGCGACGGTGGCCCCATCGCTTGGCGAGGTAAAGAACACGCGGGCTTGGCTAGTGGCACCGATCGTCGCGCAGGCCGAGAGCCCGGCCACGAGCAGGAGCAGAGCCAAGGTAAATTCTGATCGAGAAGTGTGTTTTGAACCGTTCATGATGCACCTCCTGGATGGCTAGATGAACCACACTATTCGCTGGCCGATGACTCATTGAGGGAGTGCAACTCTTGTCGGCGGCCAAACGGTTAAGCTCACCGACGGCAATGAAGCGCTGCAGAATTGCCGTCCGGTGCAGCGCCTTGTCAGTCATAAGTTTTATCGCTTAATGGCCCGTATGCGTTCGGCTCGTTTCTCTAGTTCCGATGCCTGCGTATCTCGGAACGGCCGAGATGGGATGGACACTGGTCGTGCTCACAATCGTTTGCTTCAGCAGCGCCTGGAGGGTCCCCTGGAAACAGGACAGCCCTTTGGGGCTTCCCGTCCCCCAAAGGGCTGCGACAGCTTCCTCCCGCCGGACGCGGGTCCGGTTGGCTTATCGGTGCTCACTGACCACCAGGAGCCGGATATCGGCCACACTTACCATCGAACGCTGACCCCTTGGCGGGCCCGAGTGCAGTCGCTTGTTCGCCCGCCAGGTTGACGATTTACGCCTTGGCCGCCGCCTTCTTCTGCGCGCCTGGGATTTTCCTCAACCGGATCACCAACCGAAGAGCCTCGTTGACGGCTTCGTCGGTCGGAAACGACTCCGCAACGTCAGGAGCCAGCAGAACGAGGTTCGTTCCTTCCTGATACCGGTCTGCGTACTTCCCTCGGACACCGCCCTTGAGCTGCGAAAGATCGTATTCCTCACGCAGGTCGTCATCTATTGGTTTGGCCGATGGTTTCTTCATGCTGCAGGTATCCACTTCATGGCCAAGCGACGCTTTGACGCCGCACAATCGCGAAGATACATATTAATCAGCGTCTGATATGGGAGGCTTACCTCTTCGGCGAGTGCTCTAAAATATTCGATGGTGGCATCATCTACCCGGATGGTGAGCTGTCTCTTCACCCGCTTGGCGTACGGATTCCGTGTGGCCTTTGAGAAGTCATAGCTCTTTCTCATATTCTTCTCCTTCGCATGTATTGTGATGTCTCTGATTTAGTGGCCTTCCAGACAGAGATGATGCGGACCGTATCCGATTCTTCGCGATAACAGTGACATACAACGAGCAGTCGAGCAATCGCGCTAAGGCCTAAAAGCAGAAAACGATCTTCATCTTCCGAGTGATCGGGATCATGCATGAACAAGGCATTATCGTCGGCGAATACTGTCTGGCCTTCTTCGAATGAGACGCCATGCTTCCTCTGGTTGATCACGTTCTTTCTTTCGTCCCAGACAAAGCGAATGGCACCCATATTTACAACATACCTACAATGCCACTACACGTCAAGTCTCTGTTGCCGGCTTCAAAAGCTTCCGGAAGGTCCCCTGGAAACAGGTCAGCCCTTTGGGGCTTCCTGTCCCCCAAAGGGCTGTGACAGATTCCTCCCGCCAGACGCGGGTCCGGTTGGCTTATGTAGGGATCCGCGTAAACCCTTTGTCCGGTGGCTCCCTTCAAATCTTGTCGCGGTTCTCGGGCTCAACGTCCGGAACCTTAGACAGGGCACGATCGAATTTCGCTCGGCTGGCGCGCTTCGCCCTCTGGGACAAATAGTCTTCCGTCTCAAGGGCCGAGATTTTTTCGGCCAGAGCAGAGGCTGCAAATTGGTTGATGGATATCCGGTCCTTCTTGGCAAGTTTTCGGATTCTTTCGTGGAGAGAGTCGGGTAGCCTCAGGCTGATTGTACTCATCACAAATCTCCTATCCTGCGCAGGAACTCTTTCGGGGTGAGAACTCCGATATCGAATTCCTCAGCTCCTGTGAAATCTCTCTGGTTGTATGTCACGATAAAGTCGCAACCAGCAGCGGCCGCCAATTCGAGAACCATGTCGTCCTTTGGATCACGAAGCAACGGTCGCCACAGGTAATAAATCTTCCTATGCCTGGCCACGGCACAGACGAAATCCAGGATGTCATCAATGTCTCTGGCCGAAGGCCCCCCTCGGCGGACCGTCCTTTTTGCAGCTTTCTCGTATTCAATAACCAAGGGAACTGAAACGCTGATCTCAAACCGGCTGTCTCCCAAGAGCCGCAGCAGTCTGAATGAGGCCCCTCTCTTCGATCGTAATGCCGAGACAAGGACGTTTGTATCGATGACAATCTGCAAGCTCTTCATTATGGTATTATATATAATACCATTAGCTCAGTCAAGTAAGGACGTTCACCGTCGTGCTGACACTCTCGTGCTTCAGCAGCTCCGGAAGGTCCCCTGGAAACAGGACAGCCCTCTGGGGCTTCCCGTACCCCAAAGGGCTGTGACAGCTTCCTTGCACTGGACGCGGGTCCGGTTGCCTGGGCGGAGCTGCGACACACCGCAGGCCCACCGCTGAGCGCTCTAACAGGCGATGGCGTCGGCACGAGCGACGAATTACGCCGCGGTAAGCCGAACCTTACTCACCTTTCCGAGCTTGACCCGCTGCCTGGCCTGCCAAAGATCATAGTTGTACTGCATGGCCAGCCAACTCTCCGGGGAGCGGCCGAGCGCCTTCGAAAGGCGCAGCGCCATTTCCGGGCTGATGCCGCTGGTACCCTTCAGGATACGATTCAGCGTGGAGGCGGACACACCGAGCTTGGCGGCAAGCCCGCGACCACTCAGGTGGTTCGGTTCAAGATACACCTCGGCGATGAATTCTCCGGGATGGGGAGGATTGTGCATACCCATCAGTGATAGTCCTCATAGTCCAGGACGTAGGCGTGTCCGTCTCTGAACTCGAATGTTACACGCCAGTTTGCATTGACCCACACCGACCAGCGGCCCCGTTCAGCGCCTTTCAACGGGTGAAGACGAAACCCCGGAACGTTCATGTCCTCAACGGACTGAGACGTATCCAATGCGATTAGGAGCATCCGAAGCCGCTGCGCGTGGGGGGGTTGAATTCCCGCCGCGTTTCCCGACTCAAAGAACTTCCTGAGTCCCTTGTGTCGGAATGACTGAATCATACGTTAATAATAGCGCGTTGCGCATCACGCGACAAGGCTTAACTATGACCTATACCGATCGCACCGTCTTCATCAACTATTGTCAGCCGTAGCGGATTCTTTGGAGTTGTTCAGTGGTTAGCAAGAGATGTCTTGGCTGCCCGGATGGGACACACACTGGTCATGCTCACCTGCTCGTGCTTCAGACGCTCCGGGAGGGTCGCCTGGAAACAGGACAGCCCTTTGGGGCTTCCCGTCCCTCAAAGGGCTGCGACAGATTCCTCCCGCCGAACGCGGGGCCGGTTGGCTTATCGATGCTCACCGGCCGCTATGCCCCCGGAGCGCTTGCTCTCTCTTCGGGCGGCTTGAGCGATTGGAACTGGCGATACAACACTAGGTCGTAGATGATTTTTAAACTACCTGCGATCACGAAAGGTGCGCCGATAAGTACGGGATTCGCCAGCAACAAACCGCTGAGTACCGGTGATAGCGATGCACCGACCGACCGGGCTATCGTTGTGACCCCGGATGCGGCAGAACGTTCGTCAGGAGACACGACCGCCATGGTATACGACTGACGGGTGGGCACATCCATCTGTGAAATACTGAAACGTAGAAGAAGCACACCGATCGCTAACGGCAAATTGGGCATGAACGGCACGAGACACAGCAACACATTCGAGGGAATATGTGTGAACACCATTGTCCTAATCAGGCCGATCCGTGCCGCGATGCGGGCAGCCAATAACGCCGAGATACCTGCCAGGACGTTCGCACCAAAGAAGATGCTGCCGAGTATACCGACGTCAATTCCAAATCTGACGTGAAACCAGTACGCTATAAGGCTCTGAATCACAAACCCACCCGCGAACGCATCCAACGCAAACAGGCCGCTCAGCTTCATCACCACGCCTTTAGAACGATGCAGCCCAAACATGCGATGGGCAGGCACACGGCCGGCTCTCGTTTCAACCGATGACGACAGGCACAGAAACGTTGAGGCAAGCAGTACCCCGCTCATAGCGTAGCCAATCAATACGACACGGTACGACTCGAGCGGTGAAAAACCGGACCCCTGCAGGGTGTGAGCCAGCCAGCCACCGCCCAACGCGCCTGACGCCGTCGCAAATGAACCGACAAGGTTATACCACGCAAACACGTGGGTACGTCGTTCGTTTGGCAGGAGCTGGGAGAGAGCGGCCTGTTCAATGGACAAAAACGGACCGATTTCGTTTCCACTTGGGCTGATGACACCAATAATCGCGGCGACGATCAAGAGGATGGGGTTGCGAGTGAGGACGAAAGCCGCACCTGCCACAACCATCAATGTCGCGCCCAGCACCAGCATTCGTCGTCTGCCGAACCTGTCGGCTGACGTGGTAATCCAGAGCGAAATCCCCACGTCGCCAACCAGCGTCAGGCTCAGCAGTAAGCCTATGGCTTGTTCGCTCAGGCCGAGTTGCGCCAGATACAATGTCAACACAACAGACAAGAAGCCGTATGCGAACAAGCGCATGATGCGCGCGACAAATAACAGCGCAATGTCAATCTGTGAACGCGTCATTGGGTTTGCCTCGTCAAATCATTGCCTGGCAATAAGGACAGAGGGCGTCATATACAATCCTCGTCGCGCTCACATTCTCGTGCTTCATGGGTTCCGGCAGGGGCCACCGGAAACAGGACAGCCCTTTGGGGCTCACCATACCCCCAAAGGGCTGTACAGATTTCTCTCGATCGCGACTTCGTTGGAGGCTATTCCTTGGCCCCGGCATTCTTGAGAAGTTGCACGATCTCGTTTTCGTCCCTGTTAAATGCTATCATCATGGCCGTTACACCGTTGTTCGTTTTAGCGTTCACGTCCGCGCCATGTGCGAGCAGCAGTTCTACGACCTCGCGGTGGCCTTCCTGAGACGCCCACAGCAAGGCCGTTGCGCCGTTACTCTGTCTGGCGTTCACATCCGTGCCCTCCGCAATCAGCAGCTCGACGACCTCCCGATGACCTGCCAGCGCCGCTCTCATCATGGCCGTCCAGCCCTCGTCGGATTTGATGTGTATCCAGGCGCCATGCTTGATCAGTACCTTCACCACCTCGAGGCGGCCTCTGAGAGACGCTCTCATCAAGGCCGTCCAGCCATATTCATCCCTGGCATTCACATTCGCGCCCTTCGCGATCAGCGCCTCCACCGCCTCGGGACCGCCTTCCTGAGCCAGTTTCATTAAGGCTGTTCTGCCATGCCTATCTGCGGCATTCACATCATCGCTCATAGTTGCTCCCTCCTTCGCGGATTTTATTGTGTGCTTCAGCAGTTGGCAAGCGATATCTGAACTGCCGAGACGGACGAACACCTAGCGCTTGACGCCTCAGAGGGCCTGTGCTAGAAGAAACGCACCACACACACGGGGCGGGACGGGTCGACCGGCAGGTGCGGGTCTTTCTACGGGGTCACGCAAGCCACAGTAACTACGGAGTCGCTATGGATCGTGATGCATTCATCAAAGAGCTCGAAGGGCTGCGCGGCTGTGAGTTTAGGTACCTCCACGAAAGCCAGAGGATTGAGAATCTGGTGCAGTCGTACCTGGACTCCCCAAAGCTTCATAGCCTTGATGGCAATAAGCAGCTTCTCTATCACCTGCTGAACTCTGAATACGCTCCTCTTCAGCGGGTCGCTCGGACCGGCCTGCAGCCTGGCGGATTTTTGGTAAGCAGGTTCCCGCGGGTCGGACATTGGATCGTGTACGCCGGGTTCATCACAATTTGGGCAGTCAGTATCGGGTATGCGCTTTCCCCGTACAGATCATCTCAGGCGTGGGCCCTGCTTATTCCGCTGTTAGGCTTTACGATCTACCACCTGCGCGGCTGGTTACGACTGAGAGCGCTCACGGCTGAAGTGCGGGAGCTTTTCGATCGCGAGATCTTGCCCGGTCATTTCGACCCGGCGAGCATGTTCGAGCGTCTTCGCGCGCTGGCGCAAAAGGGATTAAAGGTTCATCCGAACGTCTTTGCGCTGCTTCAGCTACAGCAACATCTACAAAGCCCGCCGGCCGGCCTCTGATTTCAAACGATTATGGCAACGTCAATCGAGTAATCACATCGCCATGCTGAGGGAATTGCTCAATAAGCGATTGGCGATGACCAAGCTCGAAGAGTTCAAAATGAAATGCCGGCGCGCACACCACTGATCCAAATGCGTAGGGCACTCCCTCGTCGATTTCAGCAGCTTGCCAACAGTTTTTCGGGACGGCGATCACCGGGTATTCGCCCGCCAAAATGTCACGTCCCAACGTGAGCGACTTGAGGCTGCCTGTCGTATCAATGATATGAAGCGTGATCCTCCCGTAATGAATGTACCAGAGCTCTTCATTGTTGAGGACACGATGGAATGCTGAACACGTCCCCGGAAGCATCAACCAGTGGCCGGAGGTCCGATATTCATCGCGATGGGTCTCGACAAATTTTAACCCCTCCGGGTGGTCGTACCAATCGTAACGTGTGATGAGTGTATCGAGCATGGTTCCGAAGAATGGTTGAACTATGATATCGTCACGTGAAGCCGACCAGCAGCCCACTCGTAATTGTCACACATGATTTCGCAGCGCCAATTCCGTCGGGTGTGGGTTCAGATACACCTGGCCCTTGAGTCAGACGAATGTAGCCGTGTCGTTGCACGAGCTGAATCGACTCCCGCGGCGTGCCCATACCGATCTCAACCTCCGGGCACACGGGCACCCATTCGACCAACCTGCCAAGCGTATCGGTCAGGAACCGATCGCGCTTATGCCCGCCGTCGTAACGGACCTTGTCGCCCGACAGACACGTCGAGATGCCGATGCGGATCGGCCCGGCAGTAATTTGCATCGATATGCTGGAGATTTCCCTGGAGACAGGACGACCCTTTGAGGTCACCGTACCCCAAAGGGCCGCAACAGCTTACTTCTGCTGAACTCTGCTCGGCGTCGTTTGTCGCCCCTCACCAGCCGCTATGACTTCTTATCTCTGTCGAGATCTGCCAGCTCGGGATGCCAGATCCATTTCCCGTGAATCCGCTCTAACCGTCGCGCCATCATATAGCCAGTCCATAGCAGCCCCCAGAAGACCCCTACACACCCCAAAAAGAAAAGCCAGTGACCGACCAGAAAAGCTGGAATCATTCCCAGTACGAGGCTCACACCGGACAGGATCGCGGCAAGAAATCGAAGTTTCGCTCCACGCTCAATTTTTTTTCATCACTCATGGGTATAGCCACCTCCAAATCACACACCACCTTGACCACGATGACCAGGGTGGTTACTGCAACGCAGCCGTCGCGATGTGGTCGCCGGGAGCGTCTTCAGAAACCGATGGGCTTCGTCACCACCGAACACCATTGGTGGCCCCAACGGGCTTCGAACCCGTGTTTCAGCCTTGAGAGGGCCGCGTCCTAGGCCACTAGACGATGGGGCCAGCAGGTGAAATGATTGGACAATCCTCTCTACTATAGCGAAACACAGAATCGCTGCGCAACCAAAATCAGCGGGCCTCGCGAGAATACCGGAAGCGCGTCACCGGCTGTCGGGAGACGGGAGAACCAGGTTCTCACTTGTCTCCCGCGAAGAGCCGTTGGTCGTCGGCAGCGCGACGGTTGACGGCAGCAGCTCTTCCTGCCCTCGAATAAGATACTCCCCGAAGGCATCAGGATCGATCGATGAGGTCGGCCGGCCCGTCTTGCGATTGACCACTACCTGAACAACCCCTTCCGGCTGGAGGAACGGTTCGGCAGGACTATCACCGAGGCTCTGCTTCATGAAATCAACCCAGATGGGCGCAGCCACCTTCCCAGCCGTCTCGTGCGAACCGATTGGACGGCGTTGATCGTAACCCAACCAGATCCCCGCCACAACACTCGGGGTGTACCCGAGAAACCAGAGATCTTCAGCAGCCTGTGTGGTCCCGGTCTTCGCCGCGGCTGGACGCCCGATGCGACGGGCAGCCTTCCCTGTCCCACGTTCGACCACGCCCTCAAGGACCGAGGTCAGGATAAATGCCACCTCTTCGCCCATAACCTGTTGCGGCTCGGGAAACTGCTCTTCAAGTACGACCTCGCCGGGACCGACCACGCGCCGGATGGCAAAGGGCGGCGACAGGCTCCCTCGATTAGCAAATACCTGATAGGCCGACGTCATCTCCAGCAGGCTGACCTCTGAGACCCCAAGAGCGAGGGCGTACTCTCGCCGAAGTTCTGAGGTGATCCCGAGCCGATGAGCAAGGTCGATAACCGGATCGACCCCGATTGCGGCGATCAGACGAACCGTGGGAACGTTGATCGAGTCCTCGAGCGCCTGACGGAGCGTCACCGAACCGCGATGCTTACGATCAAGATTCTCCGGGGCCCAGGTCTCGCGCCGGCTCCCCGCGCCGATCTCGAAGCTGATCGGGGCATCGTCAATAACGCTCGCCGGCGTCAATCCCCGCTCAAATGCTGCCGCATAGACGAGCGGTTTGAAGGCCGAGCCGGGCTGCCGTCGCGCCTGCACCACCCGGTTGAACTGACTCCGCGAGTAGTCCGAACCGCCTACCCACGCTTTGATCTCACCGCTCCTGACATCGAGGGCCACCAGCGCCCCCTCCACTGTCGCCGCCGCACCGCCCTTCGCCTGTTCCTTATGCCGTTGCGCGATTGTCCCGATACCTCGGCTGATCGCCTTCACTGCCGCGCGCTGCATACCGGCATTCAAGGTCGTATAAATCTTCAGTCCACCCTGCCGCACCACGATCGGACCCAGACGCTCATCAAGTTGTGCTCGGACATAATCGATAAACCATGGCGCCATACCCTTCGATCGAAACATCGGATTGACCGATACGGGCGCGAGGTTCGCCCGGCGGGCCTGAGCCTGCTTGACCGCACCCGTCGCCACCATCCGGTCCAACACATACTGCCGACGCGCCTTCGCGCGCTTGATGTCGATCAGCGGCGAGTATCTGCCAGGCGCGCGGGGGAGTCCCGCGAGCAGCGCCGCTTCAGGCAGGGTGAGCCCCGTGACGCTCTTGCTGAAATAGATTCGCGCGGCCGCTTCGACCCCATACGCCCCGTGGCCGAAGTAGATGGCATTCAGATACATCTCCAGGATTTGATCCTTGCTATAGCGTTGCTCAAGTTCGCTGGCAAGTTGCAACTCCTTGACCTTCCGCCCGATGGTCCGCTCGTGGCTCAAAAACAGGGTCTTGGCAAGTTGCTGCGTGATGGTGCTGCCCCCCTCCTTCACGGAAGCGGCCATGAGATTTCTCACGGCTGCCCTGGCGATCCCTTGCAGGTCAACCGCCCCATGCTCATAAAAGCGGGCGTCCTCGGCGGCGATGACAGCCTGTCGCAACTTCATAGGAATCCGGGAGAGCGGAACAAAGATCCGGTATTCCGGAACAATGGCGCCGAATACCCTTTCTTCATCGTCATAGAGGAGGCTAGGCTCGCCAGGCTGAAAGATCGCCAGTTGTGACAGGTTGGGCAGATCCTCCTCGCGCGCCAGCGACGCTCCCCATGCAGTCGTGCCGAGCATCGCGCTTATCAGAAGCGCAACAACCATCGCCCGCCACGTTGCTCTCAGGTAACTCATCTGCATTGTAACCATTGATGCCATTCGAGGATCAACACTATCACGCGTTGGTTTGGTGAAGGGAAGTCCAGACCTCAACACATATTTAACCACCAGGGGGCACTCGTTCCGCGGCTACACTCACTATACCACGGAATATCAACCGATTGATGCATTCCATGAGGCGGCATTTTATCCTTGACGCAGATTCGCCGCTGCGATAAAGACTTGGTCTACGGGATCGAGCCTATTCACTGATATGACGTCCGAGGTCATCCCCCGCCTGGCCGAGCCGCCCATTGATGAATGAGACGCCACCGCCGTCGGCCATGCCTGCAGCAGCCCTCATGAGAGGGTGAGGCATCGCGAGATGAGTCCACGAGGATCAAGCGCAGTCGTACCTTCCATCGCGAAACCCGGATCATCCTCTACGGAGGAGCGTGCGCTTGTCGAGCGGTTAGGGTCCGGCGACTACGAGGCCTTCGAGGCGATCTTCCGCCGGTATGTCAACAAGGTCTATCGGCAGGTCTTCAGGCTGATCGGAAATGACGCGGAGGCCGAAGAGATCGTGCAGGAAGTATTCCTGGCAGTCTATCAGAAGGGCACATCATTTCGAGGCGATTCAGCGTTTTCGACCTGGCTCTACAGCCTCGCCATGAACGCCTGCCTCACCAGGCTTCGCAGGCGGAAGCGAAGCCGGGAAATCAGCCTGGACGCCTTCTTGCCACACTACAGGGGGGATGGCCATCATCAGGTCAGGCCGGTCTTCAACTGGGCTGATGAGGTCGAGTTTCGTCTCGAAAAGGACGAACTACGGGAGCTTCTACAGAACGCCATCAATCAGCTTCCGCCTGCAGAGAAGGCGGTCATCGTCTTGAGTGACGTGGAGGGTATCCCCGATCGCGAAATCGGCGAGGCATTGGGGCTGAGCATTCCGGCGGTGAAGGCGCGGCTCCATCGCGCCCGCCTCTTCCTGCGGGGGAAGCTGGCGGACGCGCTCGGCTACTCACCCGCGTAATGGGCGTAACCTAGTCAGATGACGACACAGCGTGCGGCATCCCGCCAGCGACCAAGGAGCGTTGGCCTGACCTGCCAACGGGTGACCAACCTCATTCTGAACTTCGTGAGGGGGGAGCTCCATCCCAGGACCGCCGTGGCATTGAAGGCGCATTTACGAGAGTGCCCTGACTGCATCGCCTTTCTCGCCACGTACGCAAAAACCATCCAGGCCACCAACTCCTTGCGGTATGAGACCATCCCGCCGGCGATGCGAAACCGTGTCCGGCATTTCCTCCGAACGAAGATCGCGGAGGCTGCTCACGCCGCCTCTGACCCCGCGTAACCCGTCTCGTTCTCCGATATTCCCACCAACACCTCATGCGCCGGTGACGCGCCCATGACCATGAAGGCTGTAACGCCCTGCACTAAATCCCCCCCCAACCCCCCTTTTCAAAAGGGGG